>CAZLFW010000032.1:0-20360 GCA_964559045.1 uncultured bacterium | reverse complement strand
GAAAGTTACGTTTTTAAGAATATATTTTCCGTTTTTCTCTTTCTCTATTGTATCTCCCAATATTCTGAAATTTCTTTTTTTTATGTAAATTTCACCTTTATCTATCTTCCCTGTGGAATCTTTTAAATTCAAGTCAACTTTTTCACACCTGATATAATCTCCGTTCTGTAAAATCTTAACATTCCCTTCTGCATGAACAAGCTTTTTGTCTATGAAATATTTGACTCTGTCCGCTGTAACCTTTAAATCACCCTGAACAATGTTAACAAAACCTTCTGCATAAAAAATTTTTTCTTTTTTATTGAAACTCAAAATATCAGCGGTAATTTCAGTGGACATTTTCTGTTTAAAAGTAAAATTCTTTTTTATGATTTCAAGAGCGTGAACCTGTGCATTGCAAAAAAAACAGAATAATATAATCATTAAGAAAAACTTTTTCATAAAGTCTCCTGACGTATAAGCTCAAACAGTTTGTTTGTAGTTATTTCCCATTGAAAAAATACCTTTTTCAGTGCCGAAAAATTCTTTTGCTTCACCAACGGCATATAGAGAACCTGAAAAACATATAATATCATTTTCTTCGGAAATTTCAACAGATTTTTTTATTGCCGAAGGAATATCTTCTGAAATTAATATCTCTTTGTTAAAACCGTTTCCTATTTCTTTCAAATATTCAGCACTTGCCGCTCTCTCTATTTTTGCGCAGGTAAATATAATAATGTCGGAAATACCGGCAAGATAATTCAGAATAGAATAAATATCCTTATCTTTCATAACAGACATAATTAAAATCAGTTTTCTCTTTTTAAGATTAAACAAAGCTTCTCTCAAAACTTTGGCTCCAGCAGGGTTATGCGCTCCGTCTATAAAAAAATCAGGATTCGCCATAACCTTTTCAAGTCTACCCTCCCATTTCACATTGAGCAGAGCTTGTCCAACCTTCTTTTGATCCAGTTCAATACCTGCACTTTCAAGAGCAAAAATGGCAAGAGATGAGTTAATTATTTGATGTTCTCCAATGAGAGAGCATTTTAAATTTTTAAATTCGTTTTTTTTAGAAATATAATTGAAATATTCCCTTGAAATTTTTTGAATATTTACATCATTTTTTAAAATTTTAAGTTCAGAACCTTTTTCGCTGCATCTTTTATTAAAAACGTTTAAAACCGAATAATCAGTTTCCCCTGTAACAAGAATTCCATTTTCTTTGATAATGCCTGCTTTTTCCTCTGCAATATCGGTTAAACAACTTCCGAGAAATTCTTCATGCTCTTTTGAAATGTTTGTAATAACAGAAACAAAGGATTTTTTTATAACGTTTGTTGAATCCAATCTGCCGCCGAGACCTGTTTCCATTATTGCAAAATCAACTTTTTTGTCAAAAAAATAAAGATATGCAAGCGCTGTTGTAAAATCAAAAAATGTTACGGGATCTTTAACATTGATTTCGTAATAAAAAGGTTTCAGCTTGTTAACATACTCAACTATATCATTGTCGGAAATGTATTCTCCGTTTATTCTTATTCTCTCGTTAAATTTAACAAGATGAGGAGATGTATAAAGTCCGGCTCTGAAACCGTGATGTTTAAGAAGCGATTCTATAACCGCTCCTGTTGAGCCTTTGCCGTTTGACCCTGCAATGTGTATAACTTTTAACTTATCCTGAGGATTATCAAAAGGCTCTAATAAAGCGGAAATTTTGTGAAGTCCGAAGCTTATGCCGAATTTCTCAAGAGAGTAGAGAAAAGTAATGGCACTTTCATAAGTGCTGCTCATATTTCTATAACCATACCTTCTCTGAGAATTTCTATTTGTTTATCGGTTTGCAAAGAATTGATTTCTTCAGTTATTTCTTCGGCAAATTTTGGTTTTAAATGATAAATATATATTTTAATGTTGTTATCTTTTATCTTGGCTATCTCCCTTGCCATTAGCTTAGGAGTCAAATGCTTGCTAACTTTAGCAAGTTCCTGAAGATTATTAGGAAAAGAAGTTTCTATAATAACAAAATCAACTTTCGGCAATTCATTGATAATCTGATATATTTCCGACGTTGCATAAGTATCGGAAATAAAAACAAAACATCTCCCCTGATTCTCAAGTATATATGCAACATTGGGAACAGTATGATTAACCTTTATTGCTGTGAATTTTATATGGTCAAGGTAAAATTCCTTGTTAGGCTCCACCTCGTGATACACCACAACAGGGTCTTTCAGAGGTATCACTGCAAAATCGGGAAAAATAATATTGTTGAATAGGTTGTTCTTTAAAGCGTCTATTGTTTCTTTAAGTGCGTAAACATTGACTTTTTTATGGGGAATATCAACAAAATTATCACATAAAAGAGGTATATCTTTTATATGGTCAAGATGAGAGTGTGATACGAGAATATCGGTAATTTTACTCTGCTCTTCTGCTGAAAGCTTTGCAACAACATTTCCAGCGTCAATAAGTATCCTATCATTAACGAGAAAAGATGTGAGACCTTTGTTTTTCTCTCCGCCTCCGCTAAATCCCAAAACTTCCACTTTAATCATAGATACATATTGTCTAAATTTCAATTTTTGTCAAGTAAATTTTTTAATAATCTCCCTGTAAATTCTTTGAACTCTTTATTATTACTTAGCATTCCCATATGAGACGAAACTTCTCTCAAATGTTCTTCCAATGTTTGTTTGCCGCTTGAATAAACAAGTTGTTTCATTGTTTTCACAGCATTAAATGACCACTTGGTAATGTTTTTCAAAAATTTTATACTCTCATCTATTAAATCCTCATGTTTAACCACTGAATTAACCAAACCCCAATTATATGCTTCAGAAGGAGTAAGATTTTTTCCAGTAAGAAGCATTTCCAAAGCTCTCGGAATACCTATAACACGAGGAAGAAGATAAGCGCCTCCGTCACCTGCAACCAAACCGAGCTTAATATACGCTTCTCCCAAAACAGCTTTATCTGAACAAATTCTAAAGTCGCACATTAAAGCCATGTCAAGCCCCGCACCTATAGCTGCACCGTTAATTGCAGCAACAGCAGGCTTTTGGAAACTGTCCATAAAAATAGCAATCTTATGAACATAATTCGAAAGAAAATTTTTCATATCCCATCCGCTCATTTTTCCGTCAACCATGTCTTTAATACTGCCACCTGAACAGAACACTTTTCCTTTTCCCGTAAGAATCAATCCTTTTACGGAATCATTGTCATTAACATTGTGCAGAAGCTCAAGCCACTGCCTAAGCATGGTTTCGGAAAAAGCATTGTTATGTTCGGGACGGTTAATGGTTATAACAGCTATTTCATCATAATAATCCAATAACATTTCTTTGCTCATTTTATCTCCCTGTAAAATAAAAATCCTCTCGCATTGGAGAGGATTTTTATAATTTAGAAAATTTTATTAAAAAAATTTTTACATTAAATGAATTATTGACTCTTGCAAATATGAAATAATTGAAGAAGGCAATATTCCGAGATACAATACACCTGCAATTGCAAGGCTTAATCCGAAAACATTGCTCATGCTGTAACTAACGTTAATATCGCTTTCTCCCTTAAAGTAAAAATAAACAAGAACTCTCAGGTAATAGTATGCGGAAATGGCACTGTTTATAACTGCAAGAATGGTAAGCCCGTAAAGCTTTGCATTTACTGCTGCGGAAAAGAGATAAAACTTTCCGAGAAAACCTACTGCTGGCGGAACTCCTGCCATTGAAAACATAAATACACACATTGCTATTCCGAGGAAAGGGTATTTCAATCCGATACCCCTTACATCTTCAAGAGTATTTTTTCCTATGGCTCCGAGAACACTGAATGCACCTATATTCATAAAAGCATAACCGAGCAGATAAAACAGTATTGCGGAATTGCTAAGCTGAGTGCTTGCAACTATTCCCACAAGCATATATCCTGCATGTGCAATACTTGAGTATGCAAGCATTCTTTTTATATTTGTCTGTGCAAGCGCTACGAGATTACCTCCGAACATTGTAATAACAGCAAAAAATGCTATTATTCCAGAATAATCAGAGTGATAATAATTAAACGAAGTAATGAAAACCCTTAAAAATGCGGAAAATGCTGCAGCTTTAACCCCTGTTGCCATGAATCCTGTAATGGGAGAAGGAGCGCCCTGATAAACGTCAGGTGTCCACATGTGAAAAGGAACAGTGGAAATTTTAAATAAAAATCCTGTGGCGATTAAAGCGATTCCGCCTATTAACATTGGATTGTATCTGTATTCGGGATAAATTTTAATAAAATCGTAAATCTGTTTCAAGTCAAATGTGCCTGTTGCTCCGTAGACAAGAGCCATTCCGAAAAGGAGAAAAGCCGCTGAAAATGCACCGAGTATAAAATATTTAATGGCGCCTTCAACGCTTTTTTCATCTTTTCTTTTAAAGCCTGCAAGGCAATATATGGAAACCGACATCATTTCAAGAGCTATGAAAACCATAATAAGATTTGTCGAAGATGACATTAACATCATTCCCACTGCTGCAAAAAGAATTAACGCATAATACTCTCCAAGTTCCAACCCTTTTTTTACAGTGTAATTCATTGACGAAATAACTGTCAGCGCAGTGATAATCAAAGTTACAGCTTTAAAGAAAAAAGCGTAACCGTCAAGAACCACCATGTGATTAAAAGCGGATATATTTTTACCGTATAACGGAACCAAAGATAAAAACGAAAATATCACACCAATAATCGCTATATATCCGTTGCTGGAATATTTGGTTTCTTTCCCTTCTGAAAATACACCGGCTATAAGGACCACCATTGCAAACACGGAAAGAACAATTTCAGGCAATATCACTATCAATTTCGGGTCAGCCAATGTTTTGAAATCTATCATCTTTTCCTCCGAATGAATATTTTATTTATCAACAATCATTGAAACAGCATGACTGCTTTTAACTGTGTTAATAAAATTAATGGATGTATTGTTAAATTTTTTAATAAAATATTGAGGGAATATTCCCATTACAAATATTAACAATATTAAAGGAATCATGTATCCGAACTCTCTTATGTTCATATCAGGCAATTTTTTGTTGTCTTCTTTATCAAGAGGTCCGAAAAAAGACCTTTGATACATCCAAAGTATGTAAATTGCACCAAGAACAGTCCCTGAACATGCTATAACAGCATAAAATATATTAGCTTTGAAAATACCTATGAAAAGCAAAAATTCACCTATAAACCCGTTGGTGCCCGGAAGCCCTACCGAGGCGAGCATTGCTATCATAAAAAAAGTTGCATACAGAGGCATCTGTTTTGCAAGTCCGCTGTAATCAGCTATCATTCTGGAAGATTTCCTCTCAAAAAGAATGCCAAGAAGCAAGAATAATGCTCCTGTAACAACAGTATGGTTTAACATTTGAAAAATTGCACCCTGAACACCCTGAACAGTGAGGAGATACATACCGAGAATAATAATTGCAAGGTGCGCAACAGAAGAATATGCAACAAGCCTTTTCATATCTTTCTGAACAATTGCTATAAGAGATATATATACCACAGCTACTAATGTTAAAGTGGCAATTACAGGTGTAAACTTCATTGCAGCTTCGGGAAAGAGAGGAAGTGCAAATCTGTAAAAACCGTAAACTCCCATTTTGGAAAGAACCGCCGCAAGAAGAACCGTGCCTGCTGTGGGAGCATTAACATAAGTGTCAGGCTGCCATGTATGGAAAGGTATCAAAGGCACCTTAATTGCAAATGCCACGAAAAAAGCAAGAAAGAGAAGCATCTGTTTTGAGGCGGGAATACTCATGTTATACATGCCGAGTATTTCAAAATTGCTTTTACCGTTTAACCAGTAAAGGGTAAATATTGCAACAAGCATTATTACGCTTCCCGCCATTGTATAAATGTAAAATTTTAAAGTGGAATAAATTCTTTTGTAATCTCCCCAGATTCCTATTAAGAAATACATAGGTATAAGCATAACTTCCCAGAATATGTAAAACAAAACAAGGTCAAGAGCTGCCAAAGCGCCTATAACACCTGATTCCACAAATAAAATACATAAAAAATATTCTCTAACGTATTTCTTTATATTCCATGAAGCAACAAGACAAATAGCTGTCATGAGAGTTGTTGCTGCGATAAGATACATGCTTACAGCATCAACGCCTATATAATATTGAATACCGAGGGATTCAATCCATTTATATTTTTCAACGAATTGGAAAACAGCTCCGGTTCCGCTGTATGAAAAGAAAAGTAGCAAACCGAAAACAAGATTCAAAAAACCGAAAAATGATGCAATTAATTTAACACCGCCTTCATTGTCTCTTTGAAATCCGAGCAGAGTAATTGCACCGGCAAGCGGAAGAAAAATTAAAATTGTTAATAAGTGTTTTGTAATTATTTCCATATTGACACCCCTCTAAAAATTTAAGAAATATGAAACTGTTATCACAATACCGAGAAGAACCCCAACTGCATAAAACTGGACAGAGCCTGTTTGAACAAACCTCAACCCAGTTCCTATGCCTCGAACTATATTTGAAATTCCTATTACTATGCCGTCTATTATTAATTCATCCCAGATTACCCAAAAAACCGATCCTATAAAATGACCAGGCTTTTCAAAAACAGCTTCGTATATTTCGTCAACATACCACTTGTTGTATAAAAGTTTGTGAAGCGTGGGATAATTTTTAACGAGATTTTCAGGAATTGCTCTGTTTTTCATGTAAAACAGGTATGCAGTGTAGATACCTGCCAAACCGACCAATACGGCAATCACCATTAATAAATATTCGATTCCAACAGGAACATGATGAAAAAGATGTTCCGTTTCAATACCTCCGTAACTGAAAGACGGCTCCAAAAACTGCTCTATTCTGTTTGAACCACCGAGAATGTGAGGCACTCCGATATATCCACCTACAACGGATAAAATAGCAAGAATAATCATTGGAACAGTCATTGTAGCAGGTGATTCGTGAATATGTTTGGCTGTTTCAGGTTCTACTCTGCTTTCACCGAAAAATGTCATAAATAACACTCTGAACATGTAGAATGCGGTTAAACCTGCTGTAACGGTTCCTATGAACCATAAGAAGTAGTGACCCGATGCAAATGTTCTGCCCAGTATTTCATCTTTACTGAAAAAACCTGATAATCCTGGTATACCCGATATTGCAAGACAAGCTATTAAAAATGTCCAATACGTAACTGGGATTTTATTTTTCAAACCTCCCATTTTTCTCATATCCTGCTCTCCGGACAACGCATGAATTACGCTTCCTGCGCCGAGAAAGAGTAGTGCTTTGAAAAAAGAGTGAGTAACAATATGAAAAACACCTGCTGAAAATGCTGCAACTCCAACTCCGAGAAACATGTATCCCAACTGGGATATTGTGGAGTAAGCAATAACCTTTTTAATATCGTATTGAGCAACAGCTATTGTAGCTGCAAAAAACGACGTAACAGCTCCTATAATTGCAACCACTTCCATTGCACCGTGACCGTGCAAATAAAGAGGTGCACATCTTGCAACCATATAAACACCTGCAGTAACCATTGTGGCAGCGTGAATCAGTGCTGATACAGGCGTGGGACCTGCCATTGCATCGGGAAGCCATACGTAAAGCGGTATTTGTGCCGATTTACCAGTTGCACCTACAAAGAGCAAGAGTCCTATCACAGAGGCAACTGCAACAGGAATGAGTTTAACATGAGCCAATGATTGATAAAAATTAAGGGTATAAATGTTGGTGTATTTGCCAACAGTAAAAAAGAGCAAGAACATACCGAGAACAAAACCGAAATCACCGATTCTGTTGAAAACAAATGCTTTTTTGCCGGCACTTGCAAATTCTTTATTGTGAAACCAAAAACCTATTAATAAGTAGGAACAAACTCCCACTCCTTCCCAACCGAGAAACATTAATACGAAATTGTTGGCAAGAATCAAATTTATCATTGAAAACATAAAAAGGTTCAAATATGTAAAATATCTGTAATATCTTCCTTCGTCATGTCCCATATATCCTATGGAGTATACATGGATTAAAAAACCTACCCCTGTAACAAACAAGCTCATGGTTATTGATAAAGGGTCAACAAGATAGGCGACATTTACACTTAAAACACCTGAAGTAAACCAGTTATAAACTATTATTTCAAAATGTCTGTGCTCAGGAGGCAAACTAAGCAGCTCTCTGAATATCATCCAGACAACCAGAAATGACAAACCCACTGCTCCGCAAGCCACCCAATGGATTATGCTTTTACACGTTTTTTCTAACTTCCAGCCTAATAACCCGTTAATTAAAACACCTATTAGAGGAAAAAAGGGAACCAACCAAACATATTTTATCATCCTCTACTCCTTTACCATTTTAAAATATTTAATTTATCAACATCAATGGTGCCTTTATTCCTAAACAAAAGGACAAAAAGCGCAAGACCCACTCCTGCTTCAGCTGCTGCAACAGCTAAAACAAAGAGAACCAACATTACTCCATCAATTGATTTTAAAAAGTGAGAATATCCAACAAGAGCCAGATTAGCTGCATTAAACATCAATTCAATGCACATGAAAATAATAATGGCATTTTTTCTCACTAATACTCCTATTGCTCCCAACGAAAAAAGGAATGCTGCTAAAAATAGGACAACTACATGACTATGCATTTATATCTCCTTAATTTTTTTTATCTTTTTTAGCTAAAACAACTGAGCCTGCAATTGCTGCCAAAAGCAGAATTGAAACAACTTCAAAAGGAAATACGTATTTCGAAAAAAGCTCATGAGCTATATATTTCACACTTCCGAATGCTTCGGGAATGTTTTTCCATTCCAAACCTTCCCATCCTGTAAGATGACTTGAGCCCATAATAACCATTTTAACAAAAATTATTACCACAAAAGCTATTCCAACCACCTGATATAGACGCAGTTTATACTTTCTTCTCACTTCCTCGTCAACACTGGTAAGCATTATTACGTATACTATCAACATCATTATTGCACCTGCATAAACAATAACCTGTATAGCTGCAATAAAATCAAATTGTAATATGAGATAAATTATTGCCGTGGAAAAAAGGGTACTAACCATCCATAAAGCACTGTGAACCGGATTTTTTGCACAAACAACCATAACACCGGAACCCATTGCAAAAAACACAGCCATGAAAAAAATTATAACAGGAATCATTAACTCAGCTAACATATCCTACTCCTTATTTTCCTTGAAATATATATTTCTCTGGATTAACCAAATCTTCTTTTTGCAAGACAAATTCGTCTTTTTCATAACCTACGAAATCATAAACCTTACTGTATTCAATTGCATCTTTTGGACATACTTCAACGCAATATCCGCAAAAGATACACCTTAGCTCGTCAATTTGAAACTTGGAAGGAAATCTCTCTCCCTCTTCTGATTCTTCGGTAACTATTTTAATGGCTTTTGGCGGACATACTTCTGCGCACAATCCGCAGCCTACACACTTAAACTTGTCACTCTCTTTCAAAAGTCTGTGAATTCCTCTCCAACCGTCAGCTATCTTCCTTCTTTCGGTTGGATATTGAATTGTTACGTCTTTTGACATAAACATTTTAAAAGTATACTTTAAGCCTTTTAACAAAGGTGTAACATAACCGGGTTTTCTTAAAGCCTCTCTTATGCTTTCAACTGAGTAATACCCTTTTTTCATTACTGTCTCTCCTTTTATATTACTCTGAAATTTTAATTTAAAACAGTCATTACAATTGCGGTAACAACAAGATTCGCAAGTGAAACGGGAAGCAGAAACTTCCAACCGAATCTCATTATTTGGTCTATCCTAAGTCTCGGATATGTGGACCTTTCCCATATAAAGAAAAACATTAATGCAACGGATTTAAGCAAAAACCATATTGGACCAGGTAAAAAAGGACCGTGCCACCCGCCGAGGAACAAAGTTGTTATAATTGCGCTAATTGTAAAAAGATGACAATATTCAGCCATGAAAAACATTGAAAATTTCATACTGCTGTATTCAACGTTAAATCCGCATGCAAGCTCGGATTCTGTCTCCGGCATGTCAAAGGGAGTCCTGTTAATCTCCGCCAAACCGCATATAATCGCAAGAATAAAAGCAACAGGCTGTTTCACTATGTTCCATAAACCTGCCTGTGAATCCACTATTCCGCTGAAACTCAAAGTGCCGCTAACCAGAACAACAGCTATAATGGTAAGGGCAAAAGGAAGCTCGTAGCTTATCATCAGAGCTGAAGCTCTTAAAGCACCCACAAGACTGTATTTGTTGTATGAAGCATAACCGCCGAGCACGCATCCGTATGATCCGAGAGCGGCAAGTGCAAATATGTATAATACGCTAACGTCTATATCGGAAAGGATAAGCTTAACTTCTCTGCCGAAAAGATGCACGGTGCCTCCGAAAGGTATAACCGCAATTACACCGAGGGCACATATAAAACTTAACATTGGAGCCAATACAAACACCACTGTGTCGGCTTTTTCAGGAATAACGTCCTCTTTGAAAAAAGATTTTATTGCATCGGCAATGGGCTGCATTAATCCGTGAAAACCCACTCTCATAGGTCCCAGCCTTAACTGAAAATCACCGAGCAATTTTCTTTCGAACCAGGTGGAGTATGCTACTATTAAAAGCAAACCTACAAAAACTATTAAATTCAAAACAACAGTGATGGCTATGTCAATTAAAAAATCCATCCGGCTTCCTCCTATGCTTTCTTTATATTAACTGCACATACTTTGTATTCCGGAATTTTAGCAACCGGATCAAGTACTGGATTGGTTAAAATATTTATTGCAGACTCGGAAAAATGAAAACATCCGAAAACAACACCTTTGTCCACTCTATCTGAAATTTTCGCATTTGTTGTTATACTACCTCTTCTTGAGGAAACAACTATTTTATCTCCGTTATTAATGCCGAGATTCTCCGCATCAGCAGGATTAATCTCAACGGCAGGTGCCGGACAATAATGGTTAAGAGCCTCTGATTTTCTCGTCATGGTAGCTGTATGAAACTGCTCGTATCTCCTACCTGTTGTAAGTATGTATGGATACTCTTTGTCCGGAAGTTCCTGAGGAGGTTTGTTTTCAATGGGAGTTAACACTCCTTTGCCTCTTATTATGGAATCAACGTGGAGAATAGGAGTCCCCGGATGCTCTTCATCCTTGCAGGGCCAGCACAATCCGCCGTTTTCTTCTATTCTCGAATATGTAATACCTGCATATTGAGGTGTCACTTTTCTAATTTCTTCGAAAACTTCTTCGGGATTATTTGAAAACTTGGCACCGAATTTTTCGGCAACCATTGTGATTATTGTTAAATCGTCTTTTGCTTCTCCCGGTGCTTCAACAGCTTTTCTTATCCTTTGCACCCTTCTTTCGGTGTTTGTAAATGTGCCGTCTTTTTCCGCAAAACATGCTGCAGGAAGAACAACATCCGCTTTTTGAGCCGTTTCAGTTAAAAACAGGTCTTGAACAACAATAAAATCCAATTTTTCAAACACTTCTTCCACATGTTTCAAATGAGGCTCGCTTACAAGAGGATTTTCTCCCATAATGTAAAGAGCTTTCAATTTACCTTCATGCACAAGTTCGGGAATCTCGGTAAGCGGTTTTCCTCTGTTTGCATTGCAACTGGAACCCCAAGCTTCGGAAAACTTTTTGCAGTTTTCTTCATTATCAACAGGCTGGTATCCGGGATAAACATTGGGAAGCCCACCCATGTCACATGCGCCTTGAACATTGTTTTGGCCTCTCAGAGGATTCACTCCTCCTCCTTCTTTTCCCACATTTCCGGTAATAAGAGAAAGATTAACAAGTGATTTAACGTTGTCGGTTCCGTTTGAATGCTGAGTTATACCCATTGCATAAAGAATAGAAGCTTTTTCAGCTTCGCCGAAAAGCGTTGCTGCTTCAATAAGTTTTTTCGCATCTATTCCTGTAATTTTTTCAACTTCTTCGGGAGTATATTTTTCAACAACTTTTTTAAGCTCTTCAAATCCCTCGGTTCTTTCCTCTATGTATTCTCTTTTTTCAAGATTTTTGCTCAAAATAACATTCATAAAACCGTTAATCCACGCCACATTATTACCCGGCTTGGGCTGTAGCCAAATGTCGGCATATTCAACAAGGTCTATTTTTTTGGGGTCAACAACAATAAGCTTGCTGCCTCTCTTCATTACAGCTTCTCTGATAAAATTTGCTATAATGGGATGGCATTCCGAAGTATTGGTCCCCGTAATAAGAATTACATCAGCTTTTGTGGTGCAGTCTTCAATTGAGTTAGTCATTGCACCGCTTCCAAGTGTGGCAGCCAGACCGGCTACCGTGGAGCTATGTCAGAGACGGGCGCAGTGGTCTATATTGTTTGTGCCTATAACGCTTCTGAAAAATTTTTGGAAAGTATAATTTTCTTCATTTGTGGCACGTGCCGAAGTTAAGCCGAAAATTGCGTCAGCACCGTGATTTTCTTTAATATCTTTTAATTTGTTTACAATTACTTCTATTGCTTCTTCCCATGAGGACTCTTGAAGCTCACCGTTTTTCCTGATAAGAGGTTTGGTAAGTCTCTCCTCGCTGTGAATAAATTCAAAACCGTATCTTCCTTTTATACATAAAGAGCCTTTGTTGGGCCCAACGTTGTCTTCAGTAGTTACTTTAATAACTTTTCCTTCAAAAACATTAAGGTCAAGCTGACATCCGCAGCCGCAGTAAACACAAGTGGTTCTAACCCTGTCTATAAACCACTTTCTTCCTTTGACGCTCATTAATTTGTCCGTTAACGCACCTGTCGGGCATACACTTAAACATTCACCGCAAGATTTACAGAGCTCAGGCTCAACAACTGCAACTTTGGCATCCCAGCCTTGTCCAACAATGTCAATTGCCTGATTTCCGGTGATTTCCCTACACGCCGTGATACAACGGAGACACATTACACATCTGTCAGCCCACTGTCTAATAAATGGAGTGGCATATTCTGGCATTCCTTTATCGGGAAGTTTTTCCTGAAATTCAACCTGTTCAATGTTAAATTCGTAAACAAGGTCCTGAAGAGTGCATTCTCCCGCTTTGTCGCAAATAGGACAGTCAAGAGGGTGGTTCAGTAAAATCAGTTTCAGAGCGTCTCTACGCATTTCGTAAAGAGTATCGGATTGAGTTGTCACCTCTATTTCATCGTCTGCAGGAGTCATACATGCTGGCACAGGCTGTTCAAACCCCTTTACTTCAACCATACATAATCTGCACGAACCAATTGGTGTAAGCCTTTCGTGATAGCAAAATGTAGGTATTCTGATACCTTCGGCTCTTGCTGCTTCCAATATGGTGGTTCCTCTTGGGACTTCTACTTCTTTTCCATCAATTTTAAATTTAACCATTTCTTCAGACATCTATCTTCCCTCTTTGTATTTAATTTATTTAAAATTTAAATGGCTACCATTGCAACTCTGTAACATTTGAGACATCTGTCAGCTTCAGCTCTTGCCTCAACAATAGAGTATCCTTCGGTGTATTCCACAAAACTGGTTTTTCTTTCTTCCGGAGGCATATGTTTCAAAGAAACTCTCTCTCTTCCACCTATCATGCTAATTTCTTCGGAAGGGTCAAACACTTTAATTTCGGAAAGGAAATCCTCGAATTTCTCTTCTGTTGACCTTTCGGGATTTTCACCTCTCAGATACTGATCTATTTTATAAGCAGCTCTCTTTCCTCCTGCACATGCAGTAATAAGGGCATCCGGTGAAGTAACAACATCACCTGCGGAGAACACGCCTTTTTTAGTTGACATATACGTATTGGTATCAACAACTATTGTGCCCTTTCTTGTCACTTCTATGTCCTTCACTCCGTCGAGAACCTGCAAATCTATTGCCTGACCAATTGCAGGAACCACTATGTCGCATTCGAGCACATATTCGGAGCCTTTAATCGGAATGGGTCTTCTCCTTCCCGATTCGTCAGGCTCACCAAGCTCCATTTTTATAAGCTCCAATCCAACCACTTTACCGTCTTTTGCTATTACTTTCGTAGGATTGGTAAGATATAAGAAATTTACACCTTCCTCTTCAGCTTCTTCTATCTCCTCTATATTTGCAGGCATTTCGTTTCTTGTTCTTCTGTAGACGAGATTCACATCTTTTTTACCGAGTCTCAAAGAACACCTCACACAGTCCATTGCAACATTTCCGCCGCCTACCACAACAACTCTGTCACCTTCGGGATAAGGGTCAACTCCGTTGTTAATGTCGAGGAGATACTTAACACCAGGGATAAATCCTTTGTATCCTTCATTTTCGCCTTCCACTCTCATACTTGAACTTGTATGAGCCCCAATTGCTATGATAATGGCATCATACTCTTTTTCCAAGTCACTAAACATTACGTCTTTACCCACATAAGTGTTGTATTGAATTTCAACTCCAAGAGATTGAATGGCTTCTGTTTCAACTTTAATTATATCTCTCGGCAGCCTGTAATCAGGAATACCCACTGCTGCCATACCACCTGTTTCTCCCAGTCTTTCGAAAATTTTAACTTTATATCCTTTTAAGGCAAGATGATATGCAGCGGTTAAGCCTGCAGGACCTCCGCCTATAATTGCAATTTTCTTATCTTTGGGCTCTTCAAAAGGTTCAAACTTTGCTACACCCTTCTTTTTTAGCTCAAAATCTGCAACAAATCTCTTTAAGTGTTTAATTGAAATAGGTCCGTCAAGAAGCATTCTTCTGCAGTTCTCTTCGCAAGGTTTAACACACACCCTACCCACTATTCCGGGAAGAGGAAGCCTTGAACGTATTAAATCGAGAGAATCTTGAAACCTTCCTTCCCGAATGGCTTCAACATATTCAGGTATTGGAAGATGTATCGGGCAAGCATCTGTGCACGGAGCAGTCAAATGAGATTTATACTCCAAAGAGGTTTTCTTCACAATGCCTTTAATTGCATTGTTAAAATCTTCTTCGAAATTTTCCAAAGCATCCATTATAGGCTTGGTAACTGTTTGTCCGAGATTACAACGTGAGCCTTCCTTAATGGATACGGCAAGTTTCCTAACAATGTCAAGGTCTTTGGCTTTGCCTTCACCGTTAAAAATTTTATTTAAAATATCTGCGAGAACTTTTGTGCCTATTCTGCATAAAAAACATTTACCGCAAGAGTGTTTCTGAGCCTCTTCCATGTAAGATTTACACAATTCAACAATGTCAACGCCAGAATCAGATATTACAAATCCGTCCCATCCCATAAAAGCTTTCACTTTTTTTCCGTCAAACTCTTCGGGAAGGTTCAAACCTTCCGCTTCGGTGGGTTCTTTTCCTCTGTTATCAATAATCTCGCCTGTCCAGCTGCTAAAAAGAACTTTTGCCATTTATAGTTCTCCTTCGATTTATAGTTATATGTTGTTATCTGTCTATTTCACCCAAAACAATATCCAAGCCGCCAATAGCGGTAATTATATCCGATAGCATGTATCCTTCCACCATTGCAGGCAAAGCTGAAACATGTATGTAGCATGGTGATTTAATTTTAAGCCTGTATGGCTTGCTTCCTCCATCGCTGTAAATATAAAAACCGAGCTCGCCTTTGGAGCCTTCCACGCTTTGATATACTTCACCCTTAGGTGCGTTGAATCCGCTTAGAACAAACTTAAATCTTCTGATTAAAGCGTCAATGTCTGTTCTAACCTTCTCCTGAGGAGGATTTAGATAAGGCACGTCAGCCATAACAGGTCCGTCAGGCAAATTTTCAATTGCTTGTTTGATAATTTTTACAGATTGTCTGAATTCTTCCATTCTGCACATATATCTGTCAAATGCATCTCCTTTTGTCCCCACTGGAACTTCAAAATCAAAATCTTCGTAACTGCTGTAAGGAAATGCTTTTCTCACATCGTAATTAACCCCCGAAGCTCTTCCTACCGCTCCGGTTAATCCGAGATTAATGGCTTCGTCGTAAGAAATAACAGCAAGGTCTTCGTTTCTCTGTCTCCAAATAATGTTATCAGTGAGCAAAGTTTCGTATCCGTCTATTTTTTCAGGAAACATATCAACAAAATATTTGACTTTTTCAATGAATTTTTCATTTACGTCTCTTGAAACTCCGCCTATTCTCATGTAAGTGGGAGTTAATCTTCCGCCGCTTGCTTCTTCAATACACTCCATAATTATTTCTCTGTCGGCAAAAGTATAAAAAACAACAGTCATTGCACCAAGGTCGAGAGCCGCACTACCAATCCACAGATGATGCCCCATGATACGTGATAATTCGGAAATAATTACTCTTAAATATTGGGCTCTCTTCGGAACTTCTATGCCGAGTAGTTTTTCAACTGCAAGAACGTATCCCAAGTTATTAAGCGACGCAGCCGTATAATCGAGTCTGTCGGTTAAAGGGATTGCCTGATGAAAAGTGAAATCCTCCGCTATTTTCTCAATCCCCCTGTGAAGCTGGCCTATAATGGGAGTAGCTTTAACAACTTTTTCCCCTTCCAATTCTAACTCTATTCTCAACACCCCGTGAGTTGAGGGGTGATGAGGTCCCATGTGTAATTTCCACGTTCTCTCTGCTGCCATCTTTAACCTCTTTTTAATATTTTAAAACATTGTCTTTTATTTTTTCAGGATCCCACTTTTCGTCAAAATCGTAACCTTTTGTGGGAAAATCTTTTCTTAAAGGATAGTGCTCATAACCGGGCCACATTAGAAGCCTTCTTAAATCGGGATGACCTTCGAATTCTATTCCGAACATATCGTAAGTTTCCCTTTCGGGAAAATTTGCGGATTTCCAGATATGATAAACAGAAGGCACTTTTTCTCCTTCATCGGCTTCTGTTTTTAAAATCAACCTGTGGTCATTGTCAATTGAAACAAGTATGTATACAATGTCAAATCTCGGAGTTCTATCATAAGGCAGAAAATCCACTGCTGTAACATCCACAAGGAGATTAAACGCAAGTTTTTTCTCTTTAACGAGAAATTCGCAAACCTCTACAAGCTTTTCCTTTTTAACCTTAACAACTGGATCTCCCCTGAACTCTTCCGCTTCAATAACGGATTTTTTATGCTTTTTCTGAATTAATTTGATAATGTCTTTTGCTTTAGCCATTTTCTCCTACCCTGCTATTTTTATGTTTCTTTGCTCTATATACTTTCTAATGTCTTCTTCTTTGATAATGTCGGGTCTGCTTCTGAATTTTTCGTTTGCCGCCTTTTCCTGAATTTTCATAAGAGCGGCAAGCAAGCCTTCGGGCCTCGGAGGACAACCGGGCAAGTAAACATCAACGGGAATCACCTGATCCACTCCCTGAACAACGGCATAGCTCTGAAATACTCCTCCGCATGAGGCACAAGCACCCATTGCAATAACCCATTTGGGGTCTGCAATTTGCTCATAAATTCTTTTAACCATTGGGGACATTTTTTTGGTAAGAGTTCCTGCTACAATCATAAGGTCGGATTGTCTCGGTGAAGGTCTGAAAACTTCCGAGCCAAATCGTGCAATGTCGTAATGAGCCAAACTTGTTGCCATCATTTCAATGGCACAGCACGCAAGTCCGAACGTACATGGCCAAACAGAATTTTTCCTTCCCCATCCCACCAATTTTTCAAGTGTGGTTGTTAAAATAGAACCTTCAGGTAAATAACTTTCTATTCCCATTCCAGCGCTCCTTTTTTCCAGACATATATGAAACCCACTAACAAGATAAACATAAAAATAAACATTTCAACCAATCCGAAACTCCCAAGCTCTTTAAAATAAACAGCCCAAGGATACATAAACACACATTCAAGATCAAAAAGCAGAAACAGCAAAGCAATAATGTAATACTTTACGTCAAAAGCCTGCCAGATAAAACCTTCGGTAGGCAAACCGCTTTCGTAAACATCGTCTTTGTAAGGATTGTGCCTTCTCGGACCGAGTATGGCGGAAGCAAGAATCATAACAACTGCAACTATTACCGCCAGCAAAAGAATAATGGAGATTGACAGATAACTTCCCAGATAAGAACTAATGGTTGGTGTCATTTTTTACCCCTTGTGAATTTTAATTACAAAGTGTCGAACAGCACTTAAACCAATTACTTCCTTTTGTCAAGCAAAAAATCTATAAAATATATTTTATATTGTATACAGAAATAATTATTTACTTTTTTCAATTTTATTCATAATTGCCATTAGAAAACCGAGAGTTAAGAAAGCTCCGGGAGGTAGTATGAATACTATCATGGGAGTATATGACGCAGGTAGTATATGAGCTCCGAACAGGGTTCCGTTACCGAGAATTTCTCTAACAGCTCCAAGCACGGTTAGTGCAATTGTAAATCCCAAACCTATTCCGAGACCGTCAAAAAAAGATGCAACAAGCTTGTTTTTGGAGGCAAAAGCTTCAGCTCTTCCGAGAATAATACAGTTAACAACTATCAAAGGTATAAACAGTCCCAGCTCCTTATGCAACTGGTAAAAATATCCTGCCATAACCAAATCTATTATGGTTACAAATGACGCTATTATTACAATAAAAGCGGGAATCCTTACTTTTTTGGGAATTGCGTTTCTAATAAGAGAGATAACCATATTGGAGCATACCAAAACAAAAGTGGTTGCCAATCCCATTCCTATTCCGTTAATTGCAGCAGTTGTAACGGCAAGAGTGGGACACATTCCGAGCACAAGCTTAAATACGGGATTAAGCTCCCAAAAACCTTTGAGAAACTCTCTTTTATAACTCATTTATGCCTCCGTTGTTAAAAAATATTGTTAATTCTTTAAAATTTCCTTTTTATTCTTTTTATAAAATTTCAATCCGTTGTATACCGCCTTTGTTACTGCTCTCGGGGAAATTGTGGCTCCTGAAATCTGGTCTATGTCGCCACCGTCCTTTTTAACTTTCCAATTGGTGTTTTTTAAATTTCTTTTTTTAAACTGATTTTTGAACCGATCTTCGGTTATTTTTGCACCGAGCCCCGGAGTCTCAGCCATTGCAAGAATTTCTATTCCGTTAACAGAATCGTCCTTTGAATTAATTCCGAGCATTATCTCAATTTTGCCGCTGTATCCCTCATTGGAAACAACCTTGAAAGCAGCTCCAACCACTTTGCCGCTACTATCCTTGCCTATGAAAACATTTCTTTGCTCTATTACCTTTTTATCCTTAACAGGGTCGTTAACAGCGGAAGAAGGTAAAACCGATTTAATGGCTTTTATCATTTCAAGCCGCTTCTGCTCTGCAATAGGCTCTTTTGTCACATTATACACAATGGCAAGAGCAAAAGCGGAAATTGCGCATATTACCGTTAATACCACAACTAACTTTAAAATATTGTCCTGCTTCACTTAATTCCTCCTTGCGCAAAAATTAAATTGAGCTATTTCTCAACATATCCGAATTTTTTAGGCTTAAAATATCTGTTTATAATGGGCACCGAAGCATTCATAAGGAGAATGGCAAATGAAACACCTTCGGGATAACCTCCCCACAACCTGATAACCGAGGTTAAAACACCGCAGCCAATTGCAAAAACAATCATTCCTTTTTCGGTAATAGGAGATGTAACCATATCTGTAGCCATAAAAAAAGCACCTAATATTAATCCTCCTGAAAAAACATGATACATAGGATTCGCATAAATATCACCGTTAACAAGCCACATAACAGCAGTAATAACAAAAACCGTTGCTATGAAATAAACGGGAATGTGCCATCTCACATACCCCCTGTATATAAGGTATAATCCTCCCGCAAGCAATGCCAATACTGAAACTTCGCCTATACATCCTCCGACGTTTCCAACAAAAAGGTCAAAGAGTGAAATGGTTTTGGCAGTAACCATTTTGCCGTGGAGCATCACTTCTTCTTTTACAAGACCGAGCGGAGTGGCTTCGGTAACAATGTCAGGAGATAAAAAGCCTTTGCCTATAACAGGCTTCATCCATTTTGTCATTTCAACGGGAAAAGATATAAGCAAGAACACTCTTGCAACCAAGGCGGGATTAAAAGGATTATATCCTAATCCTCCGAAAACCTGTTTACCCACTACTATTGCCACAATACTTCCAAGCGCCGCCACCCACCAAGGAGATGAAGCGGGAAGGTTAAGCGCAAGCAACAAGCCTGTCAAAAGTGCGCTTCCGTCAAATGCCGTTATTTTTTTATTAAAAAGTTTCTGCCATATATATTCTGTTAAAATGGCAAAAACAGAACCCACAACAACAGTTTTTAATGCGGGAAATCCGAATACGTAAATTCCCACTATTGTGGCAGGCAGCAGAGCTATTATAACGTTGTACATAACGGTATTTACGGATTCTCCGCAATGCACATGGGGTGATGATGTTAAAAACAACTT
>CAZLFW010000031.1:0-5399 GCA_964559045.1 uncultured bacterium | reverse complement strand
GATTATTTAGGTAGAGGCAGATTTAGTGAGGAAGAAGAAAAAAAATTTGAAGATATAGTAAAAGAAATATTAGAAAAAGGTTGTTTTAGATATAATAGAGAGAGAAAAGAGTATTTGCCAATAATAGAAAAATGGGCAGAAAAAGAGATACTGTTTTATGACCCATTGACTTTAAAAGTAACAGGCAACAGCAGAATATATGAAAAAGGGATGGAGATACTTTTGAAGTAATGATGTTCCACGTGATGTTGGGATTTAATTGTTAGGTAGGGACAATTCATGAATTGCCCCTACGTACGGGATTTGGTGTCCACTCGCACCGGAATACACGAACTATTGACTAACGTCTAATTCAACCTTGAACTAATTTGTTTCGGATTTTGAGTTTCGATATTCGAATTTATTTAGGATATAGAGGTTAGGATGTAGTGTTTTTTAATTACTACAAATTACAACTGCTAACGATTATTGAATAAGGGCATTATTTATTATAAAATTTTTCACCATATAAAAACAGAGGATAAAAATTATGAAATATTTTGTGTTTGATACCAATGTTCTTCTTTATGATGCGGAATCAGTTTTTAAATTTAAAGGAGATGACGTTACTATTGTAATACCCATAACCGTTATTGAGGAAATTGACAAATTTAAAAAAGAATTAAGCGACAGGGGCAGGAATGCAAGGCAGTTTTCCCGGAACATAGAGAAGTTGAGAAAAAAAGGTGATATTACAAAAGGAATCAGACTGGATAACGGGTCAACTGTGCTTATTCAGATTCCCAAAAAACAGATTTCGGATTTTTGTGAATACTGTTTTATGGGAGATGAAGCTGATAACAGGATTCTTACAACAGCTTTATGTATTAAAGAGCATGAGGCTGATCCTTCAAAGGTTATATTTCTTACAAAAGATATAAATTTAAGAATTAAAGCAGATGCTCTCGGTATTACTGCCCGTGATTACATTGAAAAAGATATTAGTAAATTTGAAGAGCATAATTACGGTTGGAAAGAAATTGTAGTCTCTGAGCAGGTAATTGTAGAGCTTTATAAAAACCGTAAAATCCCTGTTGAAAAAACGGGAATTAAAGAGCCGTTGTTTGTGAATCAATTTTTTCTTTTGAAAAATGAAACAAATAATTCAAACAGTGCACTTGCTTTTTTTCATTCGGAAATGGATGAATTGGAGCTTATTGACCCTAAATTCAAAGAAAAGTCCTTTTGGGGAATCAAACCTCGAAACAAAGAGCAGACTTTTGCTTTGAAACTTTTACTTGACAACAGTATCAAACTTGTTTCTCTTGTTGGAAAAGCGGGAACTGGCAAGACTCTTCTTGCAATAGCCGCCGGACTTAATCAGGTAATTGACGAAAACCTTTACAAAAAGCTTGTGGTGTCACGTCCCATATTTCCAATGGGAAAAGATTTGGGATTTTTGCCCGGAGATGTTGAATCCAAACTATCGCCATGGATGAGACCTGTTTTTGATAACCTTGATTTTCTTTTGCATTCAGGAGAGCAGGAATACGACTATAAATTTTTAATGGATAAAAAATTGCTGGAACTTGAACCTCTTACATATATTAGAGGTAGAAGCATTTCTGAGCAGTATTTGATTGTTGATGAAGCTCAGAATTTAACGCCTCATGAAATAAAGACAATTATAACAAGAGCAGGCGAAAATACAAAAATAGTTTTAACAGGTGATCCTTACCAGATAGATACACCTTACCTTGATTCAACAAACAACGGATTAATTTATACAGTTGAAAAATTTAAAAATCAGAGTATTGCAGGAACTGTCACCCTTACAAAAGGAGAGAGATCGCCTCTTGCTGAATTGGCGTCCAACTTATTGTAAAATGGAAAGAAAAAAATTTATTCAAAACTATAAGAGAATAGTTATTAAATGCGGTAGTGCCGTTGTTACCGATAATAGCGGAAATCTTGATGTTGCAGTTATCGAAAGTATTGCTAAGGATATATCCGCATATTTGAAAAAGAATTTTAAAATTACCCTTGTTACATCAGGAGCGGTTGCCTGCGGAGTAGGTGTGTTTGGGAGAGAGCCGAAAAATTTGAGGGAAAAACAGGCATTTTCTTCCGTAGGGCAAATTCTGCTTATGGAAAGCTATAAAAAAGCTTTTTCAAATTACAATTATCAGATAGCGCAATTGCTTCTTACTCATGAAGATTTTAAAAACAGAAAACGTTTTGTCAATATCAAGGAAAATATAGAAACTTTGTTAAATTTGAACGTTATTCCCATTGTTAATGAAAATGACGGTATTGTTGTAAATGAGATAAAATTCGGGGATAACGACAAATTGTCAGCTCTTTACTCAGGTCTGTTTAATGCCGATTTGCTTCTGTTGTTAACGGATATAGACGGTTTTTACGATGCAAATCCGAAATGCAGAGATAATTGCACTTTAATAAACAGTGTCAAGGAAATTGACGATACAGTGTTTAAACTTGCTGAAACAACGAAAAGCAGGCTGGGGACCGGAGGGATGCTTTCCAAATTAAAAGCTGCGGATAAGGCTACAAGTCTTGGAATACCTGTAATAATTGCAAACGGGAAAACAGAAGGGATAGTGGATAAAGTCCTTTCAGGAGAAAGTTACGGAACTTTTTTCTACCCCAAAAAAATTAAAATGCCTTCAAAAAAATTTTGGATATTTTATACTGCCAAAAGCAAGGGTGAGCTTGTTCTTGATAACGGAGCTGTTAAAGCAATTATTGAAAAAGGTAAAAGTCTGCTGCCTGTTGGTATTTTGAAAGTAAAAGGAAAATTTGAAGAAGGTGACATTGTAAAATGTTTTGATAAAAAAGGTAAATTCATTGCAAAAGGGATAACTTTTTATTCATCCGAAGATATTGAGAAAATAAAAGGTTGTGATTCTGCAAAGATAAAGGAGTATCTCGGGTATAAATATGCGGATGAGGTTATCAACAGGGATAATCTGGTAATTGTAAAAAAGTAAATTTTAGAGACCGTTCAAAATTTTGAACGGTCTCTAAAGGCAATTCATGAATTGCCCCTATCTAATCCTTGAATCTAAGCCGTCCCCATTTGTAAGACCAATTTTGCGACTAATGAATATCTTTTTATCAATTTTTTTTCGTGGGACATTATAATCTTTTTTTCAAGGTTGTTTTTGTATTAATCTCCTATTATTTTTTTTGTTTTCCATGAGCCTTTTAAAAACAATATTATTCCGGCTATTGCCGTGATAACGTTGGATACGGGAAAAGCAACCCAGACACCTGTGACAGAGTTAAAAATATAATGAGATAGAAAATAAGCCAAAGGCAATCTCAATATCCACATTGAAAGAATTGTCAAACTCATTGAAATTATAGTATTGCCAGAGCCTCTGAAAGTCCCGTTCAAAGATATTTGGACCGCCGTAAATCCGAAACCTAAAGATAAAATTTTTATAAAACATGATGTTAGCTCAATTGCCGCATAATCTGAAGGAAAAAATATTTTTGCAATATTTTTTGAAAATATAAAAAATATTATTCCAATTGCGGAAAAAAAAGAGAAAGCTGTTAAAAAACTGAATTTCGCCGTTTTTTCCGCTCTGTATGTTTTTCCCGCTCCCATGTTTTGTCCCACAAGTGCGGAAGTTGCAGTTGATAAACCGACGCAGACTATAACAACAATGCTGAAAATCCTTATACCAACTCCGTATGCCGCAAGGGACAAAGTGCCGAAAGATGCAGCAATTGCAGTTATAAGAAGCATAATTACCGCTCTTGATGAGTATTCTATTGAAACAGGAATTCCAAGTATTAATATTTTTTTAAAAAGAGCTAAATCAGGCTTGAAATTTGAGAAATTTATTTTTATTCCTGTTGAGCCTTTAAAAAGCATTGCAATTCCAATGGAGGAAGCGATAAATTGTGAAATTATGGTGGCAATTGCAGCACCTTTTATACCCGTTGCAGGAATAAATTTATAACCGAAAATAAGCAAAGGGTCGAGAACCATATTTAAAATTACAGTAAAGAAGACAATTAAAGCAGGTGGTTTGGCAACTCCCACTCCTTGAGACACGGATTGAAACACCATAAAAACAAACACAAACATTCCTCCTATAAACGAAAGCCTCAAATATGACACTGCGGAAAGATATATTTCTTCTTCAACCCCCATTATTTTTATAAAAAAAGGAGAACCGTAATATCCTGTTACAGCAATGGATGAAGAGATTATAAAAACATAAAAAATCAGTTGAGAAGATACGTGGTTCATCTCTTTTATGTTATTGTTGCCTTTGAACTGAGTTACAAGTATAGTTCCTGCTATTGCAAACCCTCCGCCGAGAGAGAGCATTAAAAAAAGTATAGGATAAGTTGCGGTAATTGCCGCCACAGCTTTTGAGCCAAGCCTTCCCACCCAAAAAGTGTCTATAAGTTGATATAAAGTTTGCATTATGTTTGAAAATACAATGGGAATTGCGAGAATTATCAAGGATTTGAAAATATTGTTTTCTGAAGCGCTCTTTTCTTCAAGCATTTAATCTTTTTATAATGTCTATTAGTTGCATAGGTGAATCAATTTGAAAATCAGGAATCGAATCTTCATTGAAATTTCCATAACCCCATTTAACAAAAACCGATTTGCAGTTTGAACGCTTTGCAGCGATAATATCAGTAAAATGGTCACCTACAACAAATTTGTTTTTTATTTCAATATTGTTATCCGAATATTTTTTTATAATTAAATCCATCATATCAGGTGCAGGTTTTCTTTCTTTCACTTTGCATGAGCCGACTATAAAATCGAAATATTTTTCCAGGTCCGAAGATTGCATTATTGATTTGCTGTAACGTGTTAAAGCGTTTGTTGCAACTGACAATTTTATGTTATTAGATTTCAAGTAATTGAGAGTTTCAATAATTTGAGGATACGGTTCGATTTTTTTTTCACACTGTTTTTCATAATGTTTTTCAAATAAAGCTTTGTCTTCAGGTAAAAACGTCTCACTGTTGAACACTTCCTTTATCAATTTCTGTTTGTCTCCTGAGTATATAAGCTTAATTACTTTTTTAACCAAAAGAGGATGCAAATTTTTTTTGCCCCGCACAAAATTTAAAGATTCCGTTAAAATTTTCGCTGTATCAACTACGGTTCCGTCCATATCGAAAATTATCAAAGTTTTTTCCATAACACCCGCATAAATTTAAAATTATTATGAAGTTGTTTTTTGCATTATTACATCTTTAAAATAGTTGCAACTTTATTTATTTTTTACTTGTGAAGACAACATATAATCAAATTTAACGTTAAATCAGGATTTGGGATTAGGATTTACAAAAGTCGATAGTCGTTACTTAATTGTAATCCGCAGTTATTCATAGTAAAGAGAAGTTTACCGTAAAGT
>CAZLFW010000030.1:0-5930 GCA_964559045.1 uncultured bacterium | reverse complement strand
TATTTTAAAAGAAATTTATGAAGATTTGACAAAATTTAATAAGAAAAATTATTTTATTTTTTATGTGCTAACAGGAGGAATAGCAAAATATGTTGAGCTATTTGCAAATGATAGGGCTTTTACTTATGCTAAAATGATAGATTCAATTTTATCTGAAAGTTCATTTTTCTTAAATGAGGGAAAAGATGTATTAATAGATGAGTTTGGAAAAGATTATCAAACATACTTTTCAATATTGTCACTAATCTCTGGCTCCAAAACCTCAAGAAGTGAAATTGAATCAGTTTTGGGTAAAAGTGTTGGAGGTTTTATTTCAAAATTAGAAAAAGAGTATAACATTATAAAGAAGATAACGCCAATTTTATCCAAACCAAATACAAGAAATATCAAATACTACATAGAGGATAATTTTTTGAATTTTTGGTTCAGATTTATTTATAAAAACATAAGTGCAGTTGAAATGGGAAATTTTGGATATATAAAAGATATTATAAAAAGAGATTTTGATACTTATCTTGGAAGAATGCTTGAGAAATATTTTAAAGAAAAGCTTGCATTAACAGGAGAATATTCAGAAATAGGTTCATACTGGGAAAAAGGCAATAAAAATGAAATAGACATAGTAGCAATTAATAAGTTGGATAAAAAGGTCTTAATTGCAGATGTAAAATTAAAACAAAATAAAATCAATATAGATTTTTTAAAGGAAAAAGCTGAAAATCTTGTTTTCTCAAATTTTAAAGATTATAAAGTAGAATATAGAGGCTATTCAGTTGAGGAGATATGAAAGTAATGAAAAATGAGAATTGTAAGGGCAAATCATGATTTGCCCTTACTAAAGACTATCGACTAATTCAACGTTAGATGCGGTGCAAAGGTCTTTATGTTTATTTTGTTAGAAAGTAGAGACAATTTCCGTTCCAACTCCTTCTTTTGTAAATATTTCAAGAAGCAAAACATTTTCAACTCTGCCATCAACAATATGAGCTTTTTTTACACCGTTTTCCACTGCTTTTTTGCAGAACTGAACTTTGGGAATCATTCCTCCTGAAATAATCTTCTCTGATATGTATTTATCCGCTTGTTTTAGCGTAATTGAGGATATTATTTTACCTTGTTCATCAATTACGCCATTGGTATCGGTGAGCATTATAAGTTTTTCTGCCCCGAGAGCTATGGCTATTTCTCCTGCAACCAAATCAGCATTGATATTGTAGGTATTCCCTTTTGAATCCACACCAACAGGGGCAACAACGGGAATGATTTCCTTATCCATAATGATTTCCAAAATTTCACCGTTAATATTTTCCACTTCTCCCACTTTGCCTATATCTATGATTTCAGGCGGTTTGTTTTCGTAATTTTTATACATGAGCAGCTTTTTAGCCATTATTAATTTTCCGTCTTTTCCGCTTAATCCTACTGCTTTTCCTCCGGAAAGGTTTATGTTGTTAACAATTTCCTTATTTACTTTGCCTACAAGAACCATTTCAACAATATCCATTGTTTCATCGTCAGTAACTCTCATCCCTTCGATAAATGTTGACTGTTTGCCGAGCTTTTCCAAAAATTTTCCTATCTGAGGTCCGCCTCCGTGAACAACAACTGGATTGATGCCTATTAATTTAAGAAGAAGGAGATTCAATGCAAAGCTTTTTTTCAAATCTTCACGAACCATAGCATGTCCGCCGTATTTTATCACAAAAACCTTGCCGTAAAAATTCCTTATATACGGCAATGCTTCAAGTAATACTTTGGCTTTTTCCTTTAGCTGTTCCATTGTGCACCTCTTAAATAAAATGGTTAGAGTATATATCTGCTCAAATCTTCATTTTCAGTTACATCTTCCAATTTTTCAAAAACGTATTTTTCATCTATAACAATCTTTTTTTCCGACAAATCTGGAGCATTGAAAGATACGTCTTCAAGGAGTTTTTCAAGAACAGTATGCAAACGTCTGGCTCCTATATTTTCGGTGCTTTCGTTGACTTTAAAAGCCACTCCGGCTATTGCCCTTATTGCGGAATTGTCAAATACAAGCTCTATCCCTTCTGTCTTCAAAAGCTCCACATACTGTTTTATAAGTGCGTTTTTGGGCTCTTGCAATATTCTGTAAAAGTCTTCTTCGGTAAGAGAGCTTAGTTCCACTCTTATGGGAAATCTTCCCTGTAGTTCAGGGACAAGGTCGGATGGTTTTGCAAGGTGAAACGCTCCTGCGGCAATAAAAAGAATATGGTCGGTTTTAATGATTCCGTAACGTGTGTTAACTGAGCATCCTTCTATTATTGGCAGTAAATCTCTTTGAACTCCTTCTCTTGAAACATCGGGACCTCCTCCTTTTCCGCCAGAAACTATTTTGTCTATTTCATCGATAAATATAATTCCGTTTTGCTCAACCCTTTCTTTTGCTTCGTCAATAACTTTATCCATATCTATAAGTTTTTCCGTTTCTTCTCCGAGCACAAGTCTGTAAGCGTCTTTTACCTTAATTTTTTTTCTTTTTTTCTTTTTAGGCATTAAATTTTCAAACATGTCTTTTATGTTGAAATCCATATCTTCAAGACCAACTGCGGAAAAAACTTCAACTGTAGGTCCCTTGTCTTTGATTTCTATTTCAATAAGTTTTTCGTCGAATTTGCCGTCTCTGTATAATTTCCTGATTTTTTCCCTTGTAGCGCTTCTTTCAGTTTCGAAATTTTCTGATATGGAAGAATATTTGGGAGCAGGAGGGAGAAGCAAATCTATTATTTTTTCTTCGGCTTGTTCTTCTGCCTTTAATTTGACGCTTTCCGCAAATTCTTCTTTTACCATGTTAATTGCTATTCTCACAAGGTCACGAACCATACTTTCCACGTCTCTTCCAACATATCCCACTTCGGTAAATTTTGAAGCTTCAACTTTAGTGAAAGGGGAATTAGCCAATTTTGCCAGCCTTCTTGCTATTTCGGTTTTACCAACGCCTGTGGGCCCAATCATCATAATATTTTTAGGTGCAATTTCATCTTGAAGCTCTTCGGGAACCTGTTTTCTTCTCCACCTGTTTCTAAGAGCTATTGCAACTGCTTTTTTCGCATTTTTTTGTCCTATTATATATTTGTCAAGCTCGGAAACAATTTCCCTTGGAGTAAATTCCACTTTCATTTTTCCTCCTCAACTTTTTCAATAGTAAAAGTGTTGTTTGTATAAATACAAATTTCAGATGCTGTTTTTAGCGCTTCCTCTACTATCTTTTCAGGTGTTAAATTTGTATGAGTTTTCAGAACTTTTGCAGCAGCCTGCGCATAAGCGCCTCCAGAGCCTATTGCTGCAATACCGTCGTCAGGCTCTATTACATCTCCGTTTCCCGATATAATGAGTAGATGGTTTTTGTCAGCGGCAATTAGCATTGCCTCAAGTCGTCTTAAAATTTTGTCGGTTCTCCATTCTTTTGCCAGTTCAACAGATGATTTTACAAGGTTACCCGAATATTTTTCAAGTTTGCCTTCAAATTTGTCAAGAAGAGTAAAAGCATCTGCAGTTGCTCCTGCAAATCCGGCTACAACTTTATTTTTATATAATTTTCTTATTTTTTTTGCATTTCTTTTAAACACCGTATTGCCGAAAGTTACTTGTCCGTCTCCTCCTATTGCAACATTGCCGTCTTTTTTTACTGCTATAACGGTAGTTCCCTTTAAATCCATGTTGTCTCCTTTGCTGATTAAAAAATAGTTTCTTTTGCTTTTTCTAATTCTTCAAAATATTTTTGAATACTGTGCCTGTGGGCTTTCATAACATCATGTCTTGTTAAAATCCCAACCATTTTTCTAAAATCTTTTTTATCTATAATAGGTATCATTTCAGCTTCAGTTGTGCCGAAAGCATTTATTGCATCCAATAAATTTTTATCCGGTGTAAGGGTTACAAGATGCTCCTCTATTAATTCCCTTGCAACCACAATATTTTCGAGACTTTCTTCGAAAACTACGTCTTTTATTTTGTTAAAGGAAATTATTCCCACAAGATTGCCCTCTTTATCAACAACGGGAAAATTTGTGTATGGTGTAGAAGGAATAAATTCCTTTATTTTTTTAAAGGGCATGTTTTCAGGAATTGTCCTGACTTCTTTTACCATTACCTCTGATATTTTTATATCTTCGAGAATTGAAAATTGAAACTCTCTTTTGTGTGCCGGAGAGTCTATTCTCGAATAAACCTGCTTTTCGTAAATGGTAACATTTCTATTTAAAACAAACGTTATTGCGCATACAAACATGGTAGGCACCAGCAGACCGTAATTTCCAGTTAATTCCGAAACCATTATCAGAGTGGAAATAGGTGTGTGAGCTATTCCTGCAAAAAAACCAGCCATCCCCACAATGGTAAAACTTCCGGTTTGAATCATGTAATCGGGAAAAAGCGATTGAAACAGTTTTCCCGAAAAAGTGCCTACAGCTGCGCCTGCAAATATAGCGGGTCCAAATACACCTCCGCTTCCACCGCTTCCTATGCTGAAAGATGTTGCAAGAATTTTTAAAATAATAAAAAGAAACAGGGTGAGTAGTGTAAAACGTTCTGTTGAAGTGAACATCAACTGAACCTGTCCGTAATCTGTGCTTAACATTTGAGGAAGGAAGAAACATATTATTCCCGTTAAAAGTCCTCCAATAGGGGGTTTTAGATAGTTGGAAATTCTAAGATTTTTAAAAAAATCTCGTGTTGTATAAAAAGATTTTACATATAGCCATCCGAAAACTGAGCATATTATTCCAAGTAATGCATAGAAAAACAGATCTGCGGGATTTGTAAATGTGAGTTTATAGGTAAGAAACAAAGGCTTGAATCCGAAAAATATTGAGAATACCGAATATGAAACAATTGCGCTTATTATGCATGGAACAAGAGCTTCATATTCCATATCAGATGTTCTGTAAAGGACTTCTATTCCGAAAATTGCACCTGCAAGGGGTGATTTGAAAATAGCTCCAATACCTGCTCCCATACCGCAACAAGCGGCTATTCTAATTTCCCTGTCAGATAATTTGAGCGTTTTTGCAAGAATTGCAGACATTGCCGCACCTATTTGAGCAATGGGCCCCTCTCTGCCTCCGCTTCCTCCTGTGCCAATGGTTATTCCACTGGCAACAGCTTTTATAAGAGGGATCTGCCATTTGAAACGACCGTTTTTTCTGTGAATAGTATCAATTACTGAATCTGTCCCGTGTCCTTCTGCTTCAGGAGCAAATTTAAATACGAGAAAGCCGCTTAAAATGCCACCTATGGCTGGAAGAAAAAGCAACATCCATCTTTTAAAATGTCCTGTCTCTTCTTTAAAGATAGAAGCTTCTCCGTAAGTTTTTGCAAATGTATAACCTGCAAGTTTAACAAGAAGAAAATGAGTAAAAAACTGTATTAAAAAATATAATGCTATTGCTCCCAATCCTGCTATTATACCTACGAGAACCGAAAAAGTAATGATTCTTCCCAGATTGCTTAGATTAATATCTTTTAAAAATTTTCCGAACATTAGTTTCATATCAACAAGCATAATAGAAAAAAATTTTTTAAATGTCAAAGCAAATATATTTTTTATTTTAATTGGAAAATCTTTTTAAAATCAGATGGTAAATTTTTTAAAAGTATTTCCATTTTTAAATAATATTTAGAATATTTTTAAAACTTTGAACTGATAACTGTAAACTGAGAGCTTTGCACTGTAAAAAATATTTAAAAACTACAAAATGGACAAGCAAGCAAAAACAAATAGTTACAATGGATTCTTCCACTTCGAACAGCTCAGTGTCAGAATGACTTTTTGGGGGCATTCTGAAGGAGCGTAGCGACTGAAGAATCTATAAATTATTAATATTAAATGAAAAATTAGCCATATTAATAGAAATGCCGTGCAAAGGTCTAAAGTAATATTCCAACTCTGTTAGAGGGCCTAAGTGAAA
>CAZLFW010000029.1:0-12532 GCA_964559045.1 uncultured bacterium | reverse complement strand
ATTGTAAATGCAGAGCTCATGACAGCAATAACATTTTATACATTTTGAATAATCCACTTTAAGATTGCCAGATTCATAAAAAATTGCCTGAGTGGGACAACTGTTTTTGCATTTATTGCATTTTCTGCATAATTTGTTATTGATAACCGGCTTTACCGAGAATAGAGAAGTTATGAATTTAGGGATATAAAAACTTGCGGACATTGTTTTTGCATGTTTAATTTTTATATTTTCGGAAATTGTATTTTCAATGTCAGATTGTAATAATCCCCTTTTTTCAGCCTGTTTGCTGATAATTGTTTTACCTTTGAATCCAACTGCTTTTTCAATTGTCCTGTCAAGAAGATACCCGTTTGCAGAAGCGGCAAAAATGTTGAAATTTGCAGATGTTCCGGAAGTGGGACCGTTACCTTCCATTCCCGTTATTCCGTCGATAATGTTTAAAGTCGGACAAACCGTTTCATAAATGTCAATTAAAATATCTGCAAAAATTTTTAAATCATGTCCCGCTTTAAGGTGATAATAAACCTTTTCTTTACCCGCTATAAAGCCGAAAAGATTTTTTACGCTTAAAGTCATTCCTGTCATTACGTGCGTTTTTAATTTGGCAATATTTATAATATTGTCAAATTCCACAGCAGGTGTTGAAATATTAAAATTTTTCAAAACTTTGTTTTCATGTCTTTTTATTCGGACAGTTTTGTTAAACGGATAAAGTTTAACGTCCAATCTCTTTAAGAATCCCGAGTATCCTGACACTTTCATATTTAACTTTGAGGTGCCAACTCCCGGACTGTCTCCTATAAACAATGAGTTGCCGCAATCTTTCAGAAATTCTGCAACAGATTCAACAACAACAGGGTGGGTATTGGCGTATTTTTTGGGAGAAATGAGATTGGGCTTTAATAAAACTTTTTCATTTCTGATATTTAGTTTAAGTTTGTTAAAAAAATTTTCCGTTTCCCGTTTAAGGAGCTTTTTATCGTAGGTTGAAATTATTTTATGACAAATCATCTGTGAGTGGGGATTTTAAATGCCTCACAACCAGGGGGCGGTGTAAAATTAAAAAAAGAATTTTCAAGTTTAGGGTTCAACTTGTCTTTTTCAAAAACCACTTTTGCAATATCTCCGTTAACGTAGTAAACATGAGACACCTTAATTCTGCCTTCTTTAAATGAAATGGTAAGGATAATTTTTAAAAGTTCGGTATTTGGCTCTTTGGGAACAAGCTGGAGATAATAAAAATTTTTGTTGTCTTTTCCCGATATTAATTCCATGTCAAAAGTTTTTTCAACTTTTGACGCACCTTCGAGGAGAATAAAAATGAGATTTTTTTCTTTTGATTTACCGCTGAGTTGAGCGTAACTTACCTGATTCTCGGAAGGATAATAATACCAAATTGTTTTGCCGTTGCTTATAATTGACTGCTGCTCAGGCTGAAAATAATCCCACCTCATTTTATCAGGTTTTTTCAGATAAAGGGTCCCTCTGTATTCCTGAACCTGATTAACTGCTTTAAAAAAAGAAATCTGCTTAAAGTCCGACTTAAAAGTGGTAACATTGTCGTAATTTTTATGGAGCAAGTTTAAGACATTTTTCAGTGCAAGGGCGTTATTGGCTGCAAAAACGAAATTTGAAACAAATATCAAAATCAAAACATAAAAAAATTTTTTCATTTGAAATTCTCCGCTGCTTACTCCCATTCAATTGTTGCGGGAGGTTTTGAGGAAATATCATAAACCACTCTGTTAACACCTTTTATTTCATTAATAATTCTGTTGGAAATTTTTCCAAGTAAATCATAAGGCAGCTTTACCCAGTCGGCAGTCATACCATCCACACTGTTTACGGCACGCAACGCAATAACGTTCTCATAAGTCCTTTCATCTCCCATAACTCCCACTGTTTTAACAGGGAGAAGGACTCCGAAACTTTGCCAAATCTCTCTGTAAAGTCCGGCTTTTTTTATTTCGCTAACTATAATATCGTCTGCTTCCCTTAAAATATCAAGTCTCTCTTTGGTAACTTCTCCTATGATTCTTATTGCAAGTCCCGGTCCGGGAAAAGGCTGTCTGTAAATAATATCGTCGGGCATTCCGAGTTCTTTGCCCAATTCTCTAACTTCATCCTTAAAAAGCTCCCGTAACGGCTCAATAAGTTTAAGGTTCATTTTTTCCGGTAAGCCACCTACATTGTGATGGCTTTTGATTGTTGCGGAGGGACCTTTAAATGACACGCTTTCTATTACATCGGGATAAAGAGTGCCTTGGGCGAGAAATTTAACATCTCCGGATTTTTTTGCTTCCTGCTCGAAAATATCAATAAAAGTGTTTCCTATTATTTTCCTTTTCTTTTCAGGGTCCGTTACTCCTTTTAGGCGCTCAAGAAAAATATTTTCCGCATTAACATAATCAAGGTTGATTTTAAAATTGTCCCTGAATATTTTTACAACCTTTTCAGCTTCGTTTTTCCGTAAAACTCCGTTGTTAACAAAAATACAAGTAAGTTGTTCTCCCACTGCTTTATGGATTAGCACCGCAACAACGGAAGAATCCACCCCTCCGCTTAATCCGCAGATGATTTTTTCCTTGCCTGCAACTTCTCTCACATGCTCGACAGCTTCGTTTAAAAAAGAGCCTATATTCCAGTTAGGTTTGCAATTGCAGATATTAAAGGCGAAGTTTGCAAGTATTTCTTTGCCGAATTTTGTGTGGACAACTTCGGGATGAAACTGAACACCCCAAATTTTGTCCATAATGTTTCTAATTGCAGCATAAGGAGAGTTGTCGGTATAGGCAATTATTTCAAAGCTATCTGGCAGCTTGTCTATTTTGTCTCCGTGGCTCATCCACACCTGAAACGAATCAGGGAGGTTATAAAACAGTAAATCGTCTGTTTTTGTTTTAAGCTGTGCAAGTCCGTATTCCCTTTTTTCCGAAGGATGAACATTGCCGTTGAAAAGATAGGTGATAAGCTGCATACCGTAACAAATTCCAAGCACTGGAATGCCGAGTTTGAAAATTTCTCTGTCAACTATGGGAGATGATTTTTCGTAAACACTTGAAGGACCGCCTGATAAAATTATCCCTTTAGGTGCAAATGCTTTTATTTTTTCAAGAGATTCGTTGAACGGAAAAATTTCCGAATAAACTTTTAATTCTCTAATTCTTCTTGCAATTAACTGAGTGTATTGAGAGCCGAAATCCAAAACCAAAATTTTATCAAAATTCATGTAATCCCCTTTATTTGCTTCTTTTGAAAATTTATTTCATGTTGTTTATAAAAAACTCACATTAACCGAAGCATTTCCGTGACAGCTTCTTTAAAACCGGTGATAACAGCTCTTGCAACAATGCTGTGACCAATGTTAAGCTCGTTCATGCCCGGGATTTTTGCCACACGGGTAACGTTTCTGTAGTTAAGTCCGTGTCCCGCATTTAATCCCAAGCCTATATTCAGAACATATTTTGAAGCTTTTTCCAATATTGAGAACTCTTCATCCTCCTGCTCAGGCGTAGTTGCATCGGCATATCTTCCGGTATGAAGCTCAACGTAATGAGCACCTGTTTCTCTGCTTGCTTTTATCTGCTCCAAGTCAGGATCAATGAACAAACTCACAACTATATCTCTTTTTTTGAAAATATCAACATACTTTTTTACGTCTTCAAAAAATTTTACAACGTCAAGCCCGCCTTCGGTGGTTAATTCCTCTCGTCTTTCAGGGACGATACAAACGGAAAAAGGCTTAACCTGAAGAGCAATGTCGACAACATCCTCAAAAAGTCCCATTTCAAGATTTAACCGTGTTTTAATAATGCGGTTCATCAGAATAACGTCTCTGTCCTGAATATGTCTCCTGTCTTCCCTGAGATGAATGGTAATTCCTGACGCACCTGCTTCTTCAGCAATTAATGCAGCATAAATAGGGTCAGGCTCGTTAATGCCTCTTGCTTCTCTAATTGTTGCAACATGGTCCACGTTAACTCCTAAGGTTGCCATAAAATCCTCCGAACTATTTGTATAAAAATAATAAATAACATTATTTTTTTTAATTTACAAGACAGTATGAAAAATTTTTATAAAATATTTTTGTTCTTGAATTCAAATGAAATATCTGATATGATTTTTTGTTTAAAATGTCAGTTTTAACTGTTTGTTATCAAAGTGTTTTTTGATTTTGAACCTTGAACTGACATGTTTCGAATTTCGATATTCGAATTTGATTAGGATTTAGGATATAGTTGTTGGGATTTGGTGGTTTTAAACAATTAATGACCACTAATTACTGTAAATTACGATATGTCATAACTTTGAACTAACAACTTTGAACCTTGAACTAACATGTTTCGGATTTCGTATTTCGATATTCGAATTTAATTTGGATATGGGATGTAGTTGTTAGGATTTGGTAGTTTTAAACAATTAACTACCACAAATTACAACGACTAACGACTTTTTTTGCAATAGACTTATAGTATGGATATTATAGATAATTTTTGCAAATGCTTTGTTGAAAATAATTCCGATAAATTTTCCGCACTTTTTACGGAAAATGCCATATATATGGATTGTTTATACGGCAAGTTTTCAGGTAAAAGCGAAATTATGAGGTTTTATGTGAGGTGTCATAAAGAAGCTTCAGGTTATGATTTTGTTCCTAAAAATAAGATGCTGCATGATAATGGTGCTGCATTTGAATGGGATTTTTCATTTGTTTCGGAAATGCCCTTTTCAAAAGGAAAGGAGATTAAAATTTCCGGTTGCAGTTTCATTTCAATGGAAAATAGTAAAATCTCTTTTTACAGGGATTACTGTGATTCTATTTTGTTTCTTTTGCAAGGCAATGTCCCTGATTTCAAAATAATGGAATTTTACAAAAAGAAGTATAATGAATTGTAAAAAATTAAAAGACAAATATGCAATTGTCGGTGTGGGATATACTCCTCAAGGAAAAATAAACAACAGAACCGCAATAAGCTTTTACGTTGAAGCAGGTATTAACGCCATAAAGGATGCAGGTCTGAAAAAGGAGGATATTGATGGTCTTATATGTTACAGACAGTTTGCACCTTTGTTGAATGAGCCTGTTGTTACTCCTTATCTTGTTGCGCAGCATCTCGGAATTGCTCCCACTGTTTTAAGTCAGGAATCTTTCTGCCAAAGAAATCATTTTATTCAGGCTGTGGCACTGCTTGAAGCAGGATTCTGCAATAATGTTCTCATTATATATGCCGATAATGCCGCAACGGGAAAAAGAATGTTTATTGAAGAAGCCACTCACGGAGAATCGTTTGGCGATAATTCTCTTTACGGCGAGTTCGGATTTGTGGGAGATTATGCCATTGCGGCAAACAGAGCCATGCACGAATTTAAAACAGGTCCCGATACATGGAAGCATATTGCCGTTAATCAGCGGAAATGGGCTAATCTGAATCCTTTGGCTCAATATTACAGGCAATATTTAACAGAAGAAGAATATTTTAATTCTCCCGTTATTGCAGAGCCTTTTAGAAAATATGACGCAGCTTTGATAAGTGACGGCGGAAGGGCGTGTATAGTAACTTCCGTTGAAAGAGCAAAAGATTTGAAAAACAGAGTTGTGTCCATTATGGGAATGGGGGAGGCGAATCCTTCGGTGGACATTCATCAGGCGGATTTTTTAACCGGAAACACAGGGGCAAAAAAATCCGGAGCAATGGCTTTTAATATGGCGGGAATTTCCGTTGATGATATTGATGCTTGTGAAATATACGATTGTTTTACATATACAGTTGAAGTTACAATGCAAGATTACGGTTTTTTCTCCAAAGGAGAAGGTGAAGATTTTTTTAAAGACAATAATACCGCTCCCGGAGGAAATATGCCTGTTAATACCTCAGGAGGTTTGTTGGCTGAAGCGTATTTTATGGGTATGACTCCTGTTACCGAAGGAGTTATGCAGCTTATGGGCAGATGCGGAGAGAGGCAGCTCGGTGAAGTGACAGGCACAAAAGAGCCTGAAATAATACTTTGCTGTGATAACGGAGGTGTTTTACAGAGTCATTCCACTATTATTTTAAGAAGATATTAACGGAGATGTTATGAATGTCCTATTGCCTGCGCCTAATGCAGATACCGAAATATTTTACAACGGATGTAAAAACAAGCGACTGTTGTTTCAAAAGTGCAAAAAATGCGGCAAGGTAAGATGGCCTTATTCTCATGGTTGCCCCGAATGTTTTTCTTTTGACAAAGAGATTGTGGAAGTGAAAGGATACGGTAAAATATACTCTTTCACAATTTATAATGTTGCTTTTCATAAACTGTTCAAAGGCAGAGTGCCTTATGTGGTGGCAGTGGTGGAACTTGAGCATAATGTTAAATTTATGTCCAATATTGTTGAATCTTCTTTTGATAAAATCAAATGTGATGCTCCTGTGAAAGTTGTATGGGAGCAAACTGGAGAATATTTTCTACCCAAATTTAAACTTTATGAATAATTTTTTACTTCTATTTGCAAAAAATTATCTCTTTATAAATCCAAAAGGGGCATTTTGCCCCTTTTGTTATTTTATTTAATGTTAATTTCTATTTTTTTAGGTTTAACTTCCTCTTTTTTAGGAATTTCAAGAGTTAACACACCGTTTTCAAGGTTTGCTTTGATTTTGTCCTGATCCACAATGCCAGGCAGAGTAAACGACCTTTGGAACATACCGTAAAATCTTTCCGCTCTGTGATAATTTTCTTTTTTCTCTTCTTTTTCCATTTTTCTTTCGCCTTTGATTGTTAATACGTTGTTTTCAAGATTAATGGAAATATCTTCTTTTTTTACTTCTGGAATCTCAGCTTTAATTACAAATTTGTCTTCTTCTTCGTAAATATCCACAAGTGGCTGCCATACTCTGCTTTGTAATTCTCCTCCTGAGAATCTGTCCAGTCTTTCGTCAAAAAGCTTGTTCATTTCGTCTTGGATGGAAAGCAAATCCCTAATTGGTGACCATTTGATTAAGCTCATAATATCACCTCCTGTTATTTTGTTTTTTCTAAAATTATTTTAGGTTGGTTATTTAATTTGTCAAGACCTGTTGGATAAAAATACGGAAAGGAATTAAAAAAGGGGGCTTTATGCCCCCTATAATCAGATTATCTTCCTGTAAATGACTTGGGAATTCTTCCGCTTCGTATACATTCGGAACGCAGTTTTCTTCCAACTATTTTTTCAAGCATTTGTCCTATTTCAAGAATTCTGTCAATGTCAATACCTGTTTCAATACCCATTTCATCTATCATTACAAGGACGTCTTCAGTTGGGACAAGACCTACAATGTTAGGATCGTTGTAGTAATATTTTCCTGTGCCTGCTACTGGAACTCCGTCTACGAAATTTGCAGGCTGTCCTCCGATACCTCCGAGAGTGCCTTCAAAATGAGTTATCCCTGCCTGAAGCGCAGCAAGAACATTGGCTGTTCCCCATCCTCTTGTTTGGTGGAAGTGTGCAATATGCAAATCAGGATTGGGGAGTGCGTCCATTATCATTGAAAAATATTCGTAAACTTTATTAGGCGGTGCCGAGCCGTCATGGTCGGCATGTTCAATGTCGGTAGCACCTATGTCAAGCCATCTTTTTGTAAATTCAACGGCTTTTTTAAGCTCGGTTGGACCTTCAATTGGGCACCCCCATATTGTGCTAACTGTTCCGCAAACTTCAAGTCCAACGTCTCGCGCCATTTTTATATATTTTTCAGACATGTCCCAATACTCTTTGAGAGAAAGTCCTGAATTTCTTCTGTGATGAGACTCGCTTGTTGAAACCATTAATAAAATTCTGTCAGGACCCCAGCCTTCTTTTCTGGCGTTAATAGCCCTTTCAATGGACTTTTCCCTAATGGTGATTACTGTAAATTTAACATTATCAAGCTTGTCTTTTAGCTTTCTGCTGTTTCTTATCCCTTTCATTAAATCATCGGCATCTTTGAACTGAGGCATAAATTTAGGGGGACCGAAATTGGTTACTTCAACATGTTTTACTCCGGCCAAGATTAACTGCTCCAATACCCACAACTTTGCTTCAGTGGGAATAAATTTCTCCTCATGCTGGAACCCGTCTCTAACTGTAATATCGCCGAATACAACTTTTTTGGGATACTTTAATTCTGCCATAAAACCTCCTTTTTAAATTAATTGTTATCCTTTTATAACTCTCGGTGTCAACATTTGGTGATGAGGACACACTGATGCGGGATTCTGATATGCGGATTCTGCAAATGCCAGCATATACTCTCTTATTTTGTCAAAAGGAACAACTTCGTCAACAAAACCTTTTTCTTCGCAATAAATAGGTCTGGACTTGTCGTGATACTCTTTGGCAAGGGCATTCATTTTTTCAATAACAGGTTCTATTGAATTGCCCGCATCTTTTTCCTTAACCAATCTTCTTGCAAAAGCGGCAGCAGCAGCTGTTTCTCCGTGCATAACGTAGATTTCCGTTGTAGGTGTGCCAAGGGTGAATGCGTTATTTCTGTTGCCTTGCGGTCCACCCATAATGTAATGAGCAGCAGCAGTTCCTTTTCTAACAACAACACACATCATGGGAACTTCCGAAGATTCAATTGAATATATAAGAGATTGGCCCAATCCAAGTAATTCGGCTTTTTCCGCAGTGTCGCCAACATCTATTCCGGTAGTGTCCTGAAACCATACAACAGGCACTCTGTCTCTTCCGCAGAGAGTAACGAATTCATTCATTTTTATCAATCCCTGTCTGTAAAGTTTTCCACCTATTCCCATATATTCGCCGTTTGCATATTCAGGATATTTGGCACCTAAGAAACCTTGCCTGTTTGAAATAACGCCAACCAATAATCCGTTCATTTTTGCCAAACCGCAATAAACTTCAGGTCCGTAACCTGGTTTAAATTCAAGATGTTCGCTGCCGTCAAAGAGTCTTGCAAGAACTTCATCCATATTGTAAATCAGTTTCTGATTGAAAGGCACAAGGTAGTTAATGTCGTCTTGAGGAAATTCAGGCTCTTTCGGCTCATCAACTTTAAACACGTCAAGTCCGTAAGAAGGATATTTTGCCACATAATCTTTAATTGCATCGAGAACGCCTTCTTCTGTTTCAAAAACTTTCTTAAAAAAACCTGTTTCATCATGGTGGATTTTTACGCTTCCAGGAGGAACCGCTTTGAATTTTCTTGTGGCTTCAATGAGTGCCTCTGCATTTTCCTCGTCAAAATATCCTTTGGGGCTCATGCCGCTTACTATGCCGCCTCCGCCAACAGCCATGTTGCCTTTAACATGGGCAAATATAATTGCCGGGCTGATAGCGTGATAGCCCCCTCCTGCTGGATTGGTGCCGTATACGCCTACTATTACAGGGATACCTTTCTGTATTAATTCTGCATGTCTGAAAAAGGTTCTTCCACCTGATCTTCTTCCTGCATAAACTTCGTCTTGCTCTATCAGGCTTACTCCGGAACAATTTAATACCCATACAAGAGGAATTCTCAGAGTTTCGGCAATATCCTGAGCCCTGAAAACATTCTCCATTTGCCCGGGGATCCATGCACCAGCAAGCACTTTATTATCAGATGCTATTAATGATACCCATTTGCCTGATATTTTTGCCAAACCGTTAATTACCCCTGTTGTGCCATATTTGTTTGATGTGGGATTATATAAAGTGTTTAACGGCAAAAATTCTTCGCAAAGATAGTCAATTCTTTCCCATGCTGTTTTTTCGCCTCTTTTATGCAATCTTTCAGCTGCAATTCCGGCATTTTTTACTTTTTGGACAGCTTCTTCAACTTGTTTTTCCACTTCTTTGATGCTGTTGTAGCTTTCTTGCATTTTTTCTTTTTGTTTCTCTTTTAAAGGTTTTCCGAATTTTTTCATTTCCTTAAAGTATTTCCACATTGTAAATTCCTCCTTTTTTGTATAAAATATTCTTCTTCAAGTGCTTTTTTTATATAAAAGTATAAAAAAATATACATATTTCTTTAATGCAATAATTACAACAACAGCATAGTTCTTAATAATTAATCAATTATCCAAAAAATACATATAAATAGAATGCAAGTAATTTGCCAAAAAAGTTACGTTAACGTAAATTGTATTATCTTAAATAAAAAAATATTACAATAAAATTATTCACCTTTGTATTGAGGTTTTCTTTTTTCTTTAAAAGCTTGCAAGCCTTCTATCCTGTCTTTTGTAGGTATGAGATTGTTGTAACATTGCGTTTCAAATGCAAGACCTGTGTAAATATCTGTTTCGCTTCCGTAGTTTATTGCCATTTTAGCCTGTTCCACGGCAAGAGGTCCGTTTTTGCAAATTTGTTCAGCCATTTCCATTGCTTCTTCCATTAATTTGTCAGGCTCAACAACCTTGTTCACCATGCCTATTTCGTATGCTTCCTCTGCTGTTATTCTTTTGGCGAGGAATATCAGCTCTTTTGCTTTTCCTTTGCCCACTGCTCTTACAAGCCTTTGAGTGCCTCCCGCTCCCGGTATTATGGCAAGAGAAGTTTCAGTAAGTCCCATTTTGGCAGTTGATGATGCGAGTCTAATGTCGCTTGCAAGTGCCAGCTCTGTCCCTCCGCCGAGAGCAATACCATTAACAGCAGCAATAACAGGTTTGGGAAGATATTCAACAGCAGTGAAAGTAGTTCTTATTGTAAAAATGTATCTTTTTACTTCTTCAGGTGAAAGCTCTCTTCTCTCTTTCAAATCAGCTCCCGCACAAAAAGCTTTTTGCCCTTCTCCCGTAATGATAATAACTCTAACGTCTTTCTGAAAGTTTGCTTCGGTTATAAAATGATTCAATTCCTTTAATAGTGGAAAATTCAGAGAATTCATAACTTCAGGTCTGTTAAGAGTTAAAATTGCAATGTTGTTTTTTGTTTCAACTTTTAGAAATTCATAATTCATAATTCTCTCCTCCTGTTATTTTTGATAAATAGTTTTCAACTTTTAAAAAATTCGGTTCATTTAAATTGGTTGAGAATCCTTTTTCTGAAATTACATTCATTGCATCTCTAATATTGAGATTGATTCCTGCTTCAACGGAAAAAGGGCATCCTCCAGTGGCGCCGAAAACAGTATCGAACTTTCTTATGCCTTGCTCAATAGCCACTTCAAAATTTTCAAGTGCTTTTCCGTTTATATTGTGAAGGTGAACCGAAAAATTCATATTAAAATTCTGCAAAATTTTAAATAGCTGTGTGTTAAAAGTTTTTTGGTCAGCTTTTCCCCATGTATCGCAAAGAGTAACTTCATCAACACTATTTTTAGAAAAAAATTCCATAATTTCAAAAAATTTTTTTTCCTCAGGCAGACATCCCGTAAACGGAGAGCCGAAAACCATTGAAATAGCGCCTCTTACCTTGAATGTTGTATTTTCGGCTAAAATTTTTTTAAACTCGGAAAGCGTATCATTTATGGTTTGGCCTATGTTTTTAAAATTGTGCAATTCACATGCACTAACAAAGAGCACTATTTCATTGATACGGGTATTTGTGCCGTTGATATTTGAAAAACCTTTTAAGTTAGGCACCAAAGCACTGAAATAAGCATTTTTAAGATAGCTGCTGCTTGCTAAACTGGAAGAGTCTTTGAACTGCTCAACTGCTTTGGGACTAACAAACGATGTAATTTCCAAATGAGTTATGTTAGTATCAATAATGAGGTTTGCAAGTTCCACTTTTTTTTTCGTGTCAATGAACTTATCAAGGCTTTGCAGCCCGTCTCTCAATGTAACATCATTGATAATTATACCGGTTTTATCCATTTATTCGAGAAATTTGTTAAGAGGAAATTCAACAATGCCCGCTGCTCCGAACTTTTTAAATTCGGGAATAAGCTCCCTCACACGCTCCTGCTTCAATATTACAATCAAATCAACCCATTTTTCATCTGAAAGAGTTGAAATGGTAGGCATTTTATCGGGAATTACAGCAAGGACTTTATCAAGATTCTTTTTAGGGACATTCATCATTATGCCCACTCTGGTTTGTGCGTTAAGAGCTGATTCGAGAAGCATTACAATACGCTCTATTTTATTTTTTTTCCACTGATTTTTAATGGAGTTTTTATTTGCAATAAACATTGTGTTTGTTTCAAGAACAGTGTCGATAATTTTCAGCTTATTTGCTTTTAGGGACGAGCCTGTTTCGGTAATTTCCACAATTGCATCAGCCAAATGCGGAACCTTTACTTCCGTTGCACCGTATGAAAATTCGACATTTGCTGTCACACCTTTTTCCTGTAAGTATTTTTTTGTGATATTGACCACTTCCGTTGAAATGGTTTTCCCTTCGAGATTGGAAACCGATTTTATTTCGCTGTTTTCAGGAACCGCAAGCACCCATCTAACTTTGTTTAAGGTTGCTTTTGCATATTGAAGCTCTTTTAATTCCACAACATTAGCATTGTTTTCAACCACCCAATCATGTCCCGTGATACCTGCATCAAGAACTCCTGATTCAACATATCTTGCCATTTCTTGTGCTCTTATGAGCATACATTCTATTTCATCGTCATTAATAGCAGGA
>CAZLFW010000028.1:0-27385 GCA_964559045.1 uncultured bacterium | reverse complement strand
AGGAGCAGCAATTGTTGATGCAAAATTCGAAGGAGTAACAAATGAGTTTGAGTCAATAGCAGGAGTTAAAGAGAGTTTTGCCGAAATTATATTGAACTTGAAGCAAGTTCACCTTCATCTTGAAGATAAAGAGAGTGTTATGGTGACACTGCATGAAAAAGGTCCCAAAGTGGTAACTGCCGGAGACATACAGGAAGTTAGCGGATTAACCGTTTTAAATAAAGACAAAGTAATTGCCACACTTGATGAAGATGGAGAATTAAATGCTATTATGACTGTTAAACTTGGGAAAGGGTATGTGCCTGCTGAAGAGCAAAAAGAGGATCTTCCCATAGGGACAATAGCTATAGATGCTATTTTTTCTCCCATTCTCAAGGTTACTTACAATGTATCAAATGCAAGAATTGGTGAAAAAACAGATTATGATAAACTTACATTGGAAATTACCACCAAAGGAGGCGTAAAGCCTGAAGATGCGCTTGCTTTTGCAGCTAAGATTTTGCAAGATCAACTGTCTATTTTCATTAACTTTGATGAGGCTGCATTGGATATACCTGTTGAAGACGAAAGTGAGCCAAAAGATGAGAAGCCTTCTTACTTCAAACATTTATACAGATCTGTTGACGAATTGGAGCTTACGGTTAGAGCTTCCAACTGTTTAAGAAAAGCTGATATAAAATTAATAGGAGAGCTTGTTCAAAAAACAGAAGCCGAAATGTTGGCAACAAAAAATTTCGGAAGAAAATCTTTGAATGAAATAAAAGATGTTTTAAAAGATATGGGATTAACTCTTGGTATGAATATTCCTGAATTTGATCCTGAAAAAGTATTAGGTAAAAAGAAAGAAGAAGGAGTTAATAATGAGACATAGAAGATTTACCAAAAGAATCGGAACAGACTCGGAACATGCAAGAGCTAATTTGAGAAATCTTGCAATAGCTCTTGTTAAATACGGTAAAATAAAAACAACTGTTTTTAAAGCCAAACAGTTAAGACCTTACATAGAAAAGCTTATTACTTTCGGTAAAAGAGGAGATTTACACGCCCGAAGAATAGTGGTTTCGAGGCTGAATAACAAAGAAGCTGCAAAAAAAATCTTTGACGACATTGCCAAAAGGTTTATGAACAGAGAAGGCGGTTATACGAGAATTGTGAGGGCAGGATACAGAAACGGAGATTGTGCTCCAATGGCTTATATCTCTTTTGTTGAAGAAGAAGTTATTTCAAAAACCGAAAAAGAAAAAGCTCCGGAGCAAAAAACAGAAGTGGAAGAATTAAAAGAAAAAGTTGAAAAAGAAATGGAAGAAGAAAAGGAAGCGGAATCTTCATTAACAGTTGAATCGGAAGAAAAAAATGTTGAAGTTGAAAATGATAATAAACCGGAATAAACTGCAAATACAAATATAAAAATAAATTTAAAAAAAGCCTCTCATTTGAGAGGCTTTTTTATTGCTCCAAGATAATTTTCAAATTATTGTAGGTATCGTATGGGATTTTGCTTTTCTCAGTCATTAGTGCATTTGCAAGAGACTGTTTGCAAAGGCACTCCCTTGAATTCGGAATGTTTTTAATTGTTTCGGAAATGATTTTTTTTGCATTTTCCACGTTTTGCTTTATAATTTCAATAATGTCGTAAGCATTTACAGTGTCGTTTTCACGCCAGCAATCATAATCAGTTGCAAGGGCAAGGGTTGCATAACAAATTCCGGCTTCTCTCGCCAGTTTGGCTTCGGTTACATTTGTCATTCCTATAACATCTACTCCCCATGTTCTGTAAAGCTTTGATTCGGCACGAGTTGAAAACTGAGGACCATTGATGCATATATACGTTGCATTGTTGTGAGTCCTGTCATAAATTTTTTTGGAAGAATTGTATAATATTTGTGCAAAGTCCAAACATACAGGGTCGGCAAAAGCAACATGAGCAACAATGTTTTCAGTGAAAAAAGATGAAATTCTTCCGTTTGTTCTGTCTATGAATTGAGTTACAACAACCATATCACCGGGTTGGATTTCCTCTTTCATGCTTCCCACTGCAGTAACCGAAAATATTCTTTCCACTCCGAGACTTTTCATTGCATAGATATTTGCACGATAATTAATATCCGAAGGAGGTATCCTATGACCTTTTCCGTGTCTTGCAAGAAAGTAAACTTCTTTGTCGAACAATTCTCCTTTTACAATAGTATCCGACGGAGGACCAAAAGGTGTGTTTACGGTGATTTCTTCAATGTTTTTTATCTGCTCCAGTTCGTAAACCCCGCTGCCTCCTATTACTCCTATTTTAAACATTTAAATCTCCTTTTACAAAACAGATGTTTTGATTTCAGCCAGCTTATAATAAGGGTAATCTTTATATTTATCAACTATTTCCTGATAAAGATTTTTAGCTTCAGCTTTTTTGTTCTGCTTTTCAAAAATTTGGGCAAGATAAAATGTTGCGTCAGCACCTGCAATAGGGTCGTTTTGCAGGGTTTTCAAGTCAGACACCGCTTCATTGAAATTCCCTGATTTTTCTTTGCATAAAGCAATGTTAAGTTTTGCAAGACTATTAAATTCTGCTTCTTCGGTTTGAGACATTATATTTTTAAAAACAGCAACAGCCTGTTCCAATTTATTTTGTTCATATAAAAGTTTGCCTTTTAAAAGCATGGCAAAAAAAGCAGCTTTAGTTCCTGAATGGTTGTTTATGAATTTGTCTATTTCTGAAATTTTTTGTTCCAATTGCAATGATTTTAATGAATTTGTAAGTGTTGTATAACCTATTGCAGCTTTATTCTCTTTGTTGGTTTTATAATAATTGTATCCTGTAATTGCAAGAGGTATAATTATTATTAATATTAAAACAGCGAGAGCTATTTTCCAGTAATGTCCATATCTCTCAGTTAGTTCGAGCACTAATGACTGAAATTCGTCAGGTGCTCTCAATTCTTTTTTAGTCATTCCTTTTCTTTTTGCCATTTCTTAAAACCTCCTCTTTTATAAATATTATTTTTTCCATAAGGTTAAAAGGAAAATTCTCTCCTTTGAATTGAAAGTTAATTAAATTAAGCTGTCCCTCTTTAATCGAAATTATATCTTTTTCTGCTAAATTGGGAAAAAAATTTTTGAAAAAATCATATAAAAAATCAATATTCGAAGAACCTTTTAAAATAAAATATTTATACTTATTATCTTCAAAATTAAAAAAAGTTTGATAAAATCGTTATTTATTTTAAAAATTAATGTTTTTGGAAAATATTCGGTTGTATAATCTTTTTTTATTTTAAATTCAAGTATATTTTCGGTAAATTCGATTTTATTTTCCATTAAATGCGGAATATCGGAAATAAAAAAGTCAAATGAGTGAGTAGTGCTGTTTACAATAATCGATGATTTTAATTTTTTTATCTTGAAATTGTGATTAAAAGAATTTGAGTTTGATTTGTTTTGGTGCAACATAATGTTTTTTGAAAAAAAATTTTTTAAAATTTTTTGAAGATGTTTTATTTTGATTTGTTGAAACGGGTAACAGTTGTAAAATTTTAAAATCGAATATATAATGTTGTTTAATACATGTGAAAAATTATCTTTCAAATAATTTTCAGCATAACTGTTTATTAAGATTCGTTTGTCCAAAAAATTGATAAACTTATCCATATCTCTGCTGTTTTTTTTGAAAAAACTTTTATAACATTCCTGAAACAAATCAATGTTGTTAATTACGGGAAACAAGATATTTTCATCGGCAAAAGTAAATTTCAAATCTCCTGCTTTTTGCCTATATTTGAGTATGTAAGAATAAGATTCAGGGATGAAAATTTCAGGATAAAAATTAATTTTCGGCGCGGTATTGTCTGAAATAGTAAGGTGTTTAGCAGTAATTAACGTAGAATCAAGTGCGTTTTTTAATAATGATATAAAGAGAGAGTCTCCTGCAAGAAGAACAGTTTTTGCAGAAGGCTCTCCATATAATTTACTGTAGGATAAAAGTTTCTTCAAAGCCAACAACAACACCTTTTGTAGTAATGTTATTTTTTTCAAGATATTTTACAAAGTCTTCCGGATTCTTTTCTATTACGTCAAATGTATTGTAATGCATAGGTATGGCAACTGTTGCATTTAAAAATTCCGCTGCTTTTGCAGCATCTTCGATACCCATGGTGAAATTATCTCCTATGGGGAGAAGAGCAACGTCTATTTTTTCCGTTTCTCCGATTAGCTGTAATTCGGAAAAAAGCCCTGTGTCACCTGCAAAATATATGGTTTTACCTTCAAGAGTTAAAAGATAGCCGCAAGGATTGCCTGTATAAATTGTATCATTGTCCGTGACAAAGCCTGAACCGTGCAGAGCATTGGTAAGTTTTATTTTTCCGAAATCAAAAGTAAAACTCCCTCCAATGTGCATAGGATGACATTTTTCAGGATTCACTCCTTGTCTTTGCAGAAACACTATAAGCTCGTAAGGCGCTATTACAAGACTGTTGTTATTTTTTGCAATTTCAACAGTATCACCTACATGATCTCCGTGTCCGTGGGAAACAAGAATAACATCAGGCTTTAAATCCGAAGGCGATATTTTGCATAACGGATTTCCAGTAATAAAAGGGTCAAGCAGGATTTTAACTTTGTCAGTGGAAATTGTGAAACATGCGTGTGAATGATAAGTTATGGCAATCATGATTTTACCTCCATAATAATTTATTTTACACCCAATACTTCAATGTTGTTTTCAAGTAGCAGAGCTGTTGTAACACCGGCTCCTTTGGAAAGAGTTCCACCGATGTATATTTCGTTTACACCGCATGAAGGACTTTTCTCCTTAAAATATGCCAACTTAATATTGTAAGATTTGACAAAGTCAAGGACTTCTTTCGCACCGTTAATAAAATTATTAGTAATGTCAATCCCTGAAATTGTTTTAACAGATGCATAACCGTTTATAACGTAAAATCCGTCACCATGAGTAATTTCTGCTCTTTCTCTCGGTGTGCATAAACCTCCAAGTTGTTCGGGACAGAGAGGGACAAGATTGTGTTTTTTTAAAAAAACATCTATGTAATGGGTTAATGAATTTTTGCAGTTGTATCTGCAATTAAATCCCATAAGGCAAGCGCTTATAATTGCGGTGTTTTTTGAATACATAAAGATTGTCCTTCAATTTTTTAAAATTTATGAGATATGTTTTATAACTTTATTACAAAAAAAATTCAATTATTTTTAAACTTTTTTAACAATTTTTTCCGTGCAGAGATTTTAATTTTGAATCAAGAGATTTTTCAGGAGGAAGCTTCAAAATCCAGCTTTATTGGTGAATATAAATCCTCTGTAAAAACTTGGTTTTGGATTTTGAATTTGCTTTTTGTATTGTATGTTTTCTGTTTTCCATTGTTAATAGAGACCTTTGCACGGCATTTCTATTAATATAGCGAATTTTTCATTTAATATTAATAATTTATAGATTCTTCAGTCGCTACGCTTCTTCAGAATGACCCCAAAAAGTCATTCTGACCCTGAGCAAGGCGAAGGGGAAGAATCCATTGTAACTATTTGTTTTTGCTTGCTTGTCCATTTTGTAGTTTTTAAATATTTTTTACCGTGCAAAGCTTTCTATATAACCTCAAAAAAATAAGAATTTTAAACAAGTGAAAGATCTTTTTGTCCGCCTTAATCCTTGTGATAAAAACATATTTTGTGTTATTTACCGTCTTTTTTACTTTTAATAGGCTCGCTGCTGGGCTGCTGGTTATGAAATTATTGATATGCTACCGGCCGAAGTTCATAAACTCTGCCATATTGTGCAGCCGCTTCTATGTCTCCTTGGCGTAACGCATCTCTTATCTTATCCAGTATATAAGCGTCCTCAAGTCCAAGGTAAGGCGACCAGCCAGTATTATCCTCAATAAGCTCCACTTCTACCTCTGCAACATACCTGCCTTCATGAACATACTTAGTTTTCTTTCGTCGTTGCATCTTTACAGCCTTTTCATAAAATTTTCGTCCCAGCGTTCTGTATTCGGCCTATATGCCGTGACCAGAACAGCAGGTTTATTATACCCCCTTGGTATACCCCATACAACATGGATAGGCTTGCTTCCTCTGTCCTTTTGCAATACCAGAATGCAGGGACCTTTCATATAGTCGGGATATTCCTCGATAACAACGGCATCATGAATACCTTCAATCACCTCTCCGGCGGTTATTCCGTCTTCGGATAGCTCATCATATTCATGGTCAGATATTAAGATATGCCCTTGACTTATCAGTTCTCGCAATCGGTCAAGGAACTGGTTCAAATCAGAATCCCCTTGTTAAACCTCTGTATGATAGTATTGCATTTTATAAGTTCTTAAACTTAATTTTAAAACATCTTAATTTATATAACCTCAAAAAATATAAAAGTCAAAAAAATAAAATTTTAAACAAGTGAAAGATATTTTTGTCCACCTGCATTCTTGTAATAAAAACATATTGACAAATATTGACAAATAAAATATTATTAGGCATGGCTAACTTTAAGAACAACGACAGATTAACCGACAGCCTTCAAGACTATCTTGAAGCAATAGGCATTTTAATAAAAAATAACAAGGTGGCAAGAGTTAAAGATATTGCGGAAAAACTCAATGTTAAACTTGCTTCTGTAACAGGCGCTCTAAAACAGCTTCGCAGCAGAGGTTACATAAAGTATTCGCCTTACAGTTTGATAACCCTTACGGCAAAAGGCGAAAAACTTGCTGACAATCTCATATCCACGCATAATCTGTTAAAAAAATTGTTTGCTGAAATATTTCTTTTTGAAAAAAAAGAAGCTGAAAAAATTTCTTGTATTTTGGAGCATTATATTTCCGACAGCAGCATTAGAAACATAAAACGCTTCATGGAGTTCTCGGACAAATACAAAATATTTGAAAAATTTCCCGAATACCTGAAAGATTCCAAAGAGGAAATAAAATGAAGCTTGCTTTTGCGGAGATAAACAAATCATTCAAAATAAAAGCGATTCTTGGAGGTAGAAATTTCAAGCAAAGATTAGAGGAAATAGGCATAATTCCGGGCAAAACAATTACAGTATTGCAAACAGGTCCGGGACCTGTATTAATCAAATCCGACAATGTCAAAATAGGGCTCGGATTCGGAGAAGCTTTAAAAATAGAGGTTGAGCAACAATAAAATATTTTCTGTGAAATACGGAGGTTTTTTTGAAAAAATTTACAGTTGCACTTGCGGGAAATCCAAATGCGGGGAAAACAACAATATTTAATCACCTTACAGGCTCCAAACAGCATGTTGCAAATTACCCGGGAGTTACTGTTGAAAAAAAAGAAGGTAATTTTACATATAAAAATGTGGAATTCAAAGTTGTTGATCTTCCCGGCACTTACAGTTTAAGCGCTTATTCCATTGAAGAAATAATTGCGAGAAATTTTATAGTGGAAGAGAAACCCGATGTTGTGGTTAGCATAATAGACGCTTCAAACCTTGAAAGAAATCTGTATCTTGCAATTCAGGTAATAGAGCTGGGGATTCCTGTTTTGTTCGTATTTAACATGATGGATGAGGCGAAAAAAGCTGGAATAAAAATTAACAAACAGAAATTATCACAACTTTTAAACAACATTAAAATAGTGGAAACAGTTGGAAACAAATCAAAAGGTATTGAAATTTTAAAAGAAGAGATTTACAATTTCTGCATAAAACACAAAAAAAATTACCTGCCTCCGAAAATAAGTTACGGAGAAAAAATTAACGCTGCTATTCAGGAAATTTCCAAAATAACGGAAACCTCCCCTGAATTAACCAAAAAATACAAACCGGAATGGATTGCTCTAAAACTCATTGAAAACGACAAAGAAATCAAAAAAGAAGTTTTAAAATATTTTGAAGAAGATTCCCATTTGTTTCATCTTGTTGAAAAAATACAGAACAAAATCACAACATTATACGATGACCCTCCTGAAATAATAATTGCTGAAAAAAGATACGGATTCATATCAGGTATTTGCACCGAAGCAGTAATAAACACCGTGGAATTCAGGCACGACCTTTCCGACAAAATAGACACTGTGCTCACTAACAAATTTCTTGGGATTCCAATATTTCTGCTATTGATGTATCTTACTTTCCAACTGACTTTTTCTCTCGGCTCCGTGCCAATGGATTGGATTGACGCTTTTTTTAATGCTCTCGCTTTAATGATACAAAAAATTTGGCCCGGCGACAATATACTAAAAGACCTTGTAATTCAAGGGGTAATAGGTGGTGTCGGAAGCGTCCTTGTTTTTCTGCCGAATATTATACTCCTTTTTTTCGCAATCGGCATACTTGAATTTACAGGCTACATGGCAAGAGCCGCTTTTTTACTTGATAAAATAATGCATAAAATAGGTTTGCACGGAAAAAGTTTTATTCCCATGTTAATAGGGTTCGGATGCAATGTCCCCGGCATTATGGCAACAAGAACGTTAAACACTGAAAAAGAGAGACTCATAACAATTTTAATCCTTCCGTTAATGAGCTGCGGAGCAAGGCTTCCGGTATACCTGCTGATAATTCCGGCATTTTTTCCGGAAAAACTTCATGCACCTATAATGTGGCTAATCTATCTCACAGGGATTGTTCTTGCCATTATTTCAGCCATGATTTTAAACAAGCTGTCTCTCATGGGTGAACACGCTCCTTTCATAATGGAACTGCCGCCTTACAGGATACCCACATTCAAAGCAGTAATAACCTATATGTGGGAAAAAAGCTATCTTTACATAAAAAAAGCGGGAACTATCATTCTCGCAATATCAGTTGTGCTGTGGGTGCTTTCTTACTTTCCTACAAATGTTAAATATTCCAAAGATTATGACGCATTAATCGAGAAAGAGCAGATTAAATTGGAAAAAAATCTTATGCAATATTCAAAAATATTGAAAATAGACAAAGAAAAGCTTAAAAAAATTTTTAGCTCCAAAATATCTCTTCCTTCGGACATTAAAAAAATACAAAATTTTATCATTGCAAACAGAATAAGCGAAGCTAAAACCGCAAACCCCGAACTTGCGAATATTCTAATAAATTTAAAACTTGACTTGGAAGATTTTAACACTAAAACCGCTGAAATAACCGAAGAGAAACTTGCTGAAAAAGCGAGAAAAAGCTATATAGGCAAAATAGGCGTTTTATTGTCGCCTCTGTTTAAACCTCTCGGCTTCGATTGGAAATTAACCACTTCCATATTGGCGGCTCTTCCTGCAAAAGAGGTTTTCGTGTCACAGCTATCCATTATAAATGCAACAGGGATGAATGAGCATTCCGACGAAACATTGAGAGAAAAAGTCAAAAAACAATACACCCCTTTAATAGGCTTTTGTGTAATGCTGTGGGTGCTCATAGCAACACCTTGCATGGCAACGCTTGCAGTTACAAAACAGGAAACAGGTTCTTGGAAATGGGCTTTTCTGCAATTTGGCGGCTTAACTCTGCTTGCATATTCATTAACATTTGTGGTATATAAAATAGGAAGTTTCATTTATTAGGAAATATTACCGTGAAAATTATTCTAACATTAATTATTTTGGGAGCTGTCTTTTACATCTTTTACTATTTCAGGAAAAGTGCATCATCTTCCAATTGCACAGGATGTTCTTCTTGCAGCCTCAAAGACAAATGCGAAGAAAAAAATGAACATTGAAAAAGCAATTAACCTTCTCCTCGAATATAACGTTCCCGAGCACATTATCAACCATTCATTCCAAGTAACCAAAGTTGCATACGTTATTGCCAAAGAGCTTACAGATGCAGGTGTGCCCCTTAACAACGGACTGATTCTTACATCCGCCCTACTCCACGACATAACCAAATACCGCTCTATTTTAAACAAATCCGAAGATCATGCCGAAACAGGAGGGGAGCTTTTGAGAAAATTAGGTTATCCCGATATTGCGGAAATAATAGAAAATCATATTATACTTAGGGATAACGGCTATCTGTTTTTTGAAAAAATGATTGTTTTTTATTCAGACAAAAGGGTAAAACATGTTGAAATAGTATCCCTTAGGGAAAGATACAGAGATTTAACGGAAAGATACGGCAAAACGCTCAAATCAAAAATTCTTATAAAAGAAGGATACAGAAGAGCGAAAAAAATAGAAGAGAAAATTTTCTGCAATTTAAAAATTAAACCGAGCATTCTGAAATTTTTAAACAACATTACAGAGGAAGCGAATTTATGATTACATGTTCATTGTGCAGCGGAAGCAAAGGCAATTCAATATTCATAAAATCTGAAAAAGCAAGCATTCTCATAGATGCTGGCATTTCCACCAAGCAATTATGCCTGAGACTGAAAGAAATAGGGGAAGCACCTGAAAATATAGATGCAATTTTCATCACTCATGAGCATTCTGACCATTTAAAAGGGGTTCCTGTATTTGCAAAAAGATACAAATGTCCGGTTTTCATCAGCAGGTTTGTGGAAAAAGAATCTTTGGAAAAAGTGAAAAGCATGGAATTTTTTGTATGCGGAGACACTATAACTTTCAAAGACATGCAAATTTCATCGTTCCAGATCCCTCATGACGCAGTTGACCCTGTTGGTTTTGTAGTGAGAAACAACGGCAATGCCATAGGTATAGCAACAGACATGGGCAAACCCACTTTTTTAATCAAGGAAAAAATCAGAGCATGCTCAACTCTTTTTTTGGAATTCAATCATGACGAAGAAATGCTTCTAACCGGTGATTATCCTTGGCATTTAAAGCAGAGAATAAGAAGTAATCACGGCCATTTATCCAACATGGACGCCATTAACCTGTTAAAAGACATTGATTCCGAGATTATTAAAAATATTTTTATTTCACATATTAGCGAGCAAAATAATTCTTACGACAAAATAAAATCGGACATTTTAAAACATCTTTCTTGCAAGTTAAAAAATAAAAATTTTTATTTTACCTTTCAAAACAAAGCAAGCAACATTATCAGCACGGTTAAAAAATGATTAGTCCGATTTTTTACAATACAGCAAAGGGGAAAACAAATGATAATTGATGTGCATACTCATATTTTTCCGAAAGAAATAATAGATTCAAGAGAAAAATTTTTCAAAGGAGAGCCTGAGTTTACCTCTATATACAAAAACAGCAATGCAAAGATGATAACAGCGGAAGAGCTTATTTCGGCAATGAAGGAGAACAATGTTGACAAATCAGTTGTTTTCGGTTTTCCTTGGAACAACTATGAATTTTCAAAATTGAACAATGATTACATTTTGGAAGCTACTGAAAAATATAAAGACAAACTTATAGGCCTTGCATGTTTTAATCCTTTGAGTGACAACTCTGAAAAAGAAGCCGAAAGGTGTCTGGAAGCAGGATTGAAAGGTGTGGGAGAAATAGCCTTTTATCTGAGCGACATTGATTCTTCTATCATAGAGGCATTGAAAGGGATAATGGAAATATGCCGTAAATTCGACGCTGTATTTATGCTGCACACAAACGAGCCTGTGGGACATGAATATCCGGGCAAAGCGGATATGAAACTTAAAGGTATTTACAATTTTGTAAAAACTTACGTCAATAACAAAATTATACTGGCACACATGGGAGGAGGATTGTTCTTTTTCAAATCAATGAAGAAAGAAGTTGATAACGTGCTTGAAAATGTATATTACGACACTGCCGCAGTGCCGTTTCTATACAAAAAAGAGATTTACAACCTTGCAAAAGTTTTTGAAATCGAAGACAAAATACTTTTCGGAAGCGATTATCCTCTTATTCCTCCGAAAAGATACTTTAAAGACATTGAGACAACGGTGAACGACGAAAAATTTAAAACCTTATTAACGGGAGAAAACGCGAAAAGATTATTCAAAATAGAGCAATGACAATAACCACACCTGCTTTTTTAATAAAAAAAAAGGATTACAAAGATTCGGATAAAATAGCTGTTTTCCTTTCCAAAGATTTGGGAAAAATTTCAGGGCTGGGAAAGTTTGCCAAAAAAAGCATTAAAAGAAATCTTAACCTGCTGGATTTCGGTTTTCTGTTAAACGTTGAGCTCAATCAAAACAATTCAAAAGATATTTATTTCATTGAAAAAGTAACTTTAATGGAAAATTTTTTACATAAAACAAACTACCACAAATTTCTAATTTTATCATACGTTAGCGAACTGCTTTATTACGTTGTCTACGGAGAAGAAGAAAGCGCAACACTTTTTAACGAAACTGTAAAATTTTTTAAAACAATCTCGAATATTCATTCTGAAAATTCCAATGTTTTTCTCTCCGCTTTGACACTCTACAAAATAAAACTGCTTGAAGCAATAGGATACAAAATCATAACGGACAAATGTGTTGTTTGCGGAAAAGAAGATGCAATATTTAATTATTCGCTTGAAAAAATAGGTTTTATATGCAATAAGTGCTGCGAAAAAAGCGAAACTTTGACAGTTAGCAAAGGCACTAAAAAGGTAATTGCAAATATTAACAAAAACATTAAACTTACGGCACCGATAATGTTGCAGTTGGATGAAATATTCCATGCAAACATTAGAAAAATCGTTTCAATAAACGGTTACAACAAAATTCGGACTCTCGGCAATATTATTAAAAATGGAATATAAAAACTCTCTTGAGCAAATTAAAGAATCGATAAAACACGGAAAGCTCGAAGAAAAGATAGGCTATCACTTTTTTGACAAAGAACTCCTTGTTACCGCACTAACCCATAAATCATACATCTATTATTTCAAACAAAATTACACATATTCGAACGAAAGACTGGAGTTTCTCGGAGATGCGGTTCTCGGGCTTGTAATATCCGAAATACTCATGAGCAAATTCCCAAAAGAGCATGAAGGCACTCTTACCAAGATTAAATCTCACATTGTAAGCAGACAAACTCTACACAAAATTGCGGACAGACTTAATCTCGGAGAGTTTATACTTCTCGGCAAAAGCGAATTTACATCGGATAACCACAATAAAAAATCTATTATTTCAGATGCAGTGGAATCTTTAATAGGAGCAATATACCTTGACGGGGATTTGGAAGCTGCAAAACTTTTTATAAAAAAACACTTTTCCGAATTTATAGTGAAACCTGAAAACAACATGTTTTTTGAAGATTACAAATCACTGCTTCAGGAAAAAGTGCAAAAAAAATTCAAAGTAAAACCTGAATACAGGTTAGTTAAAGAAGAAGGACTGGAGCATAAAAAAATTTTTTTCGTTCAAACCGTTATAAAAGGAGTTCCTTACGGCTCGGGAAAAGGCAATAGCAAAAAACAGGCTGAGCAAAACGCAGCCAAAGAGACATTGAAACAGTTAAAGACATGTTAAATTTTTAGGATAATGCTGAGCAATGAAACGCTTCATAATACCGATTTTCGTTTCCCATAAAGGATGCAGGCAAAAATGTATTTTTTGCAATCAATACAACATAGCGGGTAATCCTTACCCTGCCATTAATATTCGCGAAACAATCATCAGCCATATAGACACACAATTGAAAAAATTCGGCAAAATAAATCCCAAATACGAAAAAACCCAAATATCGTTTTACGGCGGGAGTTTTACATGTCTTCCAAAGAAAATCATGTTAAAATATTTTAACATTGCATGCAAATTTTTAAAACATTCCAATTCCGGAGAAATCGAGGACAAATACAAAGTTGCGGATTCGTTAAGGCTCTCCACAAGACCTGACTGCATTGACGAAGAAACAGCGGATTTTCTCTTGCAAAACAGCGTAAAAACAGTTGAAATAGGCGCTCAAACTCTTGACAATGAATTATTGGAAATTTTAAACAGAGGGCATTCTCTTCAGCACTTAATTGACGCTGTCAAAGTGCTTCGCAAATACAACTTTGAAACAGGGATACAGTTAATGGTTGGGGTTCCACGTGAAACAAAAAAAAAGCTTGAAAAAATGTCGGAATTGTTGATAGATAAATTAAAACCAAATTTTGTTAGAATTTATCCGTTAATTGTGATAAAGGGGACTGCAATTGAAAAGATGTATAACAACGGCGAATATCAGCCTTTATCCGTTGACGAAGCAGTAAAAAGGACTTTGATAATTGCAAAGAAGTGCGTTAAAAACAATATTGAAATAGCGCGAATAGGCTTGCAGCAAACTGAAAACTTATCGGAAACCGTTGTAGCGGGACCTGCATTGCCGAATATAGGTGAAATTGTAAGACAGCAACTTTATAATTAAATTTTTCGGAGGAGCTTATGAAAAGTAAAATTTTTATATTTATGTTATTTATTTTAATTGCAGTGGTTTCCATTTTTGTATTTCTCAATCCTGCCAAAATACCGTTGCACATTACCCCGTCAATCTCGTTTCAACTGCCTGTGGCTCTTATTATACTCGGCTCGGTAATTCTCGGGTTTGCAATAATGTTGGTTATCTCTGTTTTCAGAGAAGTAAAAATGGCTTTTGACATGAGGAAAATCAAAAGAAAACTCGCTGCAATAGAAAAAAGCAAAACATTTCTGAAAAACGCAATAATAGATATTTTCAAAGGAAATAAAAAGTCTGCCAAAAAGCAGATAACCAATGCCATAAAACTTGACGACAATCTTGCTTATTACCTAACTTTAAATAAAATCGAGGATGATTTTGCAAAAAAAGAAGAACTGCTTAACAAGCTTCCCTTTGAAATAAGCAAATATTACCTGATCAAGCATTATTTTAACAACGGTAAATATGCCACACTTATTAACTTTGCCCAAGATATTATAGAGGATAAAACTTTTAAAAACAACGAGATTCTTGCAATGATAAGAGACAGCTTCAAAAACGTGGAAAAGTATTCCGAAGCAATTGAAATGCAGGAAAGAATTATCGGTTTGAAAAATTCCGACAAAACCGCTGAAGTGAAAATTCTTGTGGAATTATCGTATTTAAATACCAAAAAAGATTATTCAACGGATAAAGTTAACAGCATCATAAAGAAATTTACCAATCTCAGGCCCGCATATTTTTTAAAATTCAATGCACTTAAAGAGAGCAACATTTCCGAAGCTCTGAAAACTCTTGCAGACGGTTTCAGAAACACCTCGGATTCGGTATTTATCTGCGAGATGATTAACACGTTGAATCAAAGCGACAATGAAAAAGTAATTGCCGAAGGAAAAAAACTTCTTTCCAAATTCAAAGACAAAAAAGCAGAATTACTCACAAGTATAATATACTTTCTTGAAAACAAGCTTGACAAAGCGGAAAATATCGCAAAAAAATACCTTGACGACGAAAAATTGAAGCAATTGGCTTCTATAATTTATGCTGAAATATTATACAGGAAAGACAAAAATCTTAAAGAAATAATCGAAATTTTCAGAAAGGTTCTTGGAACGCAAGACGGAATCAGATTGAAATTTTACTGCAAAAATTGCAATTCCGGGTTTACTCAGTGGCACGACTACTGTCCAAAATGCAATTCATTCGACTCAATATACTCGGTTCTTGAAAAAGAGGAAAAAAATGGATTTTAAACCACTGGTTCTTATGATTCTCGACGGATTCGGATTAAGGGAAGAATCGGAGTTTAATGCGGTTAAAAATGCCAATACACCTAATATAGACTCTTTTTTCAAACATTATCCCAATTCCAAACTAATTGCTTCAGGTGAAGCTGTGGGGCTACCCGAAGGTCAAATGGGCAATTCGGAAGTGGGGCATTTAAACATTGGAGCAGGAAGAATCGTTTATCAGGATTTAACGAGAATATTCAAGGCAATTAAAGACAACAGTTTTTTTGAAAATAAAGTTTTAACCGATGCTTTTAAAAAAGCGAAGGAAAACGATTCTTCGGTTCATTTAATGGGTCTCCTTTCGGATGGCGGAGTTCACAGCCATATAGAGCATCTTTTTGCTTTGCTTAAAATTGCACGAAAATATAATTTACACGATAAAACCTTTGTTCATTGTTTCATGGACGGAAGAGACACTCCTCCTAATTCAGGAATTACCTATTTGAAACAGCTTTCCGAATATATGCAAACTGTAAAAGCAGGTGCAATAGGCTCTGTAATGGGCAGATTCTACGCAATGGACAGGGACAAAAGGTGGGAACGAATAGAAAAAGCGTATAATGTGCTCGTAAAAGGAGAGGGGAAAATTTTTAAAGACCCTGTTGAAGAAATACGCATAAGATACGAATCAGGGGAAACCGACGAGTTTATAAAACCTTTTCTTGTTAACAAAAATGCTGTTATCAAAGATAACGATTCCGTAATTTTTTTCAATTTCAGGGCTGACAGAGCGAGAGAGCTTTCCAATGCTCTGAATGATAAGGATTTTGACAAATTCAGCGTAAAAGAACGTCCCCAAATAGGTTATTTCGCTACAATGACCCTATATGATGAAACCTTTGACTTTCCGGTTGCTTTTCCTCCTGAAAAACTTAAAAACATTTTAGGCGAAATAATTTCCAAAAAGGGATTGAATCAGCTCAGAATAGCGGAAACCGAAAAATACGCCCATGTTACTTATTTCTTTAACGGAGGAGACGAAAATCCTTTTCCAAAAGAGGACAGAGTTTTAATTCCCTCGCCTAAAGAGATTAAAACCTACGATTTAAAACCTGAAATGAGTGCTTTTTTGGTTACAGACGAAGTTTTGAGAAGGATAGATTCGGGAAAATACGATTTTATAGTGCTTAACTTTGCAAATCCCGATATGGTGGGACACACGGGAGTATACGATGCCGCTATCAAAGCAATTGAAACAGTTGACATATGTGCGGGCAAAGTTGTTGCAAAGGTATTGGAAAAAGGAGGAGCTGTCATTCTAATGTCTGATCACGGCAATAGCGAACAAATGGCGGACTCCAACGGCAATCCCCACACTGCACATACGTTGAATCCCGTGCCTTTTATATTTATCGCAAATATCAGTGAAAAAATAACCGTTAAAAACGGTATATTATCCGATGTGGCACCAACGGTTCTATCGGTAATGGGCATTTCCAAACCAATTGAAATGACAGGCAAAGAGCTTATCATGGGATAAATCTTATTTTCGGGCAAAAGTGCATAATATGTCTGAATGAAATTTCCGCTGAAATTTTTCCCAAGTGGATATGCAAAAGCTGTTTAAAAAAAATAGAATTCATTGATAACCTATATTGCAGCAGATGCGGTTCTCCGATCCAAAACAAGTGTATTTGCTCTCGTTTGACTCCTTCCATAAAACTTGTAAGAGCATTATTCAGGTTTCATGGCTCGGGAAAAGAACTTATTCATAAATGGAAATACGGCACGAATTTTTTCATAAAAGATTTATGGCAAAAACAGATTAAAAAAAATTTTCCATTTGGAAGGGAAGATTTTTCAGGAATTGTTCCTGTTCCCGCTCATTTTGCCAAAGTAGTGTCAAGGGGGTTCAATCAATCCTTTGAAATTGCAAAAATCATTTCTCGGAATTTTAACAAAAAAATTTATGCAAATAACATTGTCAGAAAAAAATACACCAAGGCACAATCTTTATTTGAAGATTTCGAAAATCGGAAAAACAATGTGAAAAACGCTTTCAAGGTTAAACGGAGCTTTACGGCAAAAAGCATATTAATAGTTGACGATATTATAACTTCCGGCTCCACGGTTAATGAATTGGCGGAAAGTATTCTATCGGTAAATAGGGATATAACCTTTAAAATTTTTACATTGGCTTATGCCATTTGAATTTATCTCTTGAAAAATATCTCAAAATCATTAAATTATGATTTGAGAGGTAATTATGAAAATAAAAAAATTATACATATTTCTATTTGTCATACTTACGGTTTTAATCTCTGCAATAGTTGCGGCATCATATTTCCTCACTGAAAAAAATATAAAAAACATTATAAGAAGCGAATTTTTCAATGCAACAGGCTACAGATTAAATTTCAAAAATTTTTCATTTTCCTTGCAAAACGGAGCTTCATGCAATTTTTCCGGAATATCCCTTGAAGATAACTCTTCCCAATCTGTGTCCAAAATAGAAAACCTTTCTTTTACGTTAAAAATATTGCCGCTTTTTTCAAAAAAAATAATTTTTCAAAATATTAAACTATACAATGCCCATATTTCATACATTCTCACAAAAAACATGAAAAGAACACAAAAAACAGGCAAAACGGAGAAATCAGAATGGATTTTGCTCTCTGAAAATATTGACATTAAAAACGTTAAAGCAGATATTAAAATTCCAAAACATAATATTTCGGCAAATATTTCAAAGTTAAACTTAAAAAATTTTTCTTTTAACAAAGAATTTGTATTTGATTTGAAAAGCAGTTTGTCAGTGGATAATGAAACAGGAAAAATTTATGCTCACGGAACATTTTTCCTCCCTGAAAATAAAATAAGTTTAACTGCAAACGCATTTAATCTTAATTTAAGCTTTTTAAAAAAATTCGGCATAGGCTCTTCCAATTGCAATCTCTTTTTTTCCGTTAATGGAAATTTCAAAGAAAAATCAAACGTATCTTTAAAAATGGAAAATATTCAGTTTACCAAGTTTAACAACTTGAATCATAAAATCTACATTAAAACCAACTACGTTTTTTCGGGAAAAACACTTGAATTAACCGACGGCAAAGCAGAAGCGGATAATAATGTTTTCATTAATTTTCACGGGAAAATACAAGATTTTGATAAATTCATCTTTAAATTAAAAACCGAACCTATAAAATTTAGCTACATTAAACAATACATTAAAAAGGAAACAGGCATACTTCTCGGAGAAAACGGCAAGTTTATGATAAACAATTTATCTGTTTCCGGCAGTTTGAAACAAAAATCCGAACTCCAAATCAACACTGATTTTAACTTTATCAAATGCAACGCATTATGTAAAAATTATCCTGTAAAAAACATTTCATTTAACGGCAGCTTTAAAAACAACAAATTAACTGTAAACAATTTAAAAGCAACTATAAAAAACAGTAAAATAAAAAATCTCAATATTTCTTACAACAAAGGGAAATTTGAAGGCAGCGGAAAACTTTTCGTGGATGTTTCCAATCTTCCTGTTCTGGATAGAAACCTTTCCCTTAAAAAGGGAATGCTTAATATTAACCTGGCTCACTTTAAAATTCCCGTTCAAAACTTTGAAAAAACAAATTTGCGTTACAAAGGAAAGTTCGATTTTTCAAACGGATTAATTTCTTATGATATTTTCAAAAATATAAAAGTAAAAAAACTCATTGGTGAAATAAGCGACAAAACAATTTCTTTAAAAAAAGGAGAAGCAAATTTCAGGGGTATAAATTATATTTTATCAGGCACGGTAAAGCATTATCTGAAAAATCCGGTTAAACTTGAATTCACAGTATCATCCGACACTTTTGATTCGTTTATAGCTCAAAAAGTTCTTCACCTGAGAATGAACGGATGCAAAAATATACTTGCCAAAGTTAATTTAAAAGGAGGCATAGATAACAAAAACGGCTTTAAACTGTATTTGAAATCAGGTATGGTAAATTTTAAAAACTCCAATGTGGATATTTACGGTTATAAAATTTCAAAAATCAACGGAGAAGCTGATTTCACCGACAATATCGTTACAATCAAATCATTGACTTTTAATTACAACAAGGGCACCTACCATGCAAAAGGGACAATAACGTCTCCTTTTAACAAACATTCCATAAATCTCAATGTATCGTCAAATGTATTGGATGAAAAAATAGCCGGACTGATAAAGATTAAGCGCCTTGAAAACCTTGACATTTACGCTAATTTAACGGGAAGCTTCGACAAAATAACGATTAAATCCGCTAAAGTAGCACTACACGGAACAAATTTCGATTATGACAAATACCATGTTAAAAATATGAAAGGATCGGTGATTTATAAAAACAATGTTGTCACTTTAAAAAATATAACATGCACAATGAACAACATAGATTACATTGCAAACGGTAAAATTTTTTATCCTTTTGAGAATATTTCTTATTCGCTGCACGTAAAAACCGACACAATAGACTCAATGTTTCTGAAAGAGGCTCATTTGAAATTACCCACAATTAAAAATGTTGACGCTAAAATAAACGTATCCGGCAAAATAGGAAAAAATTTTACAATACAATTCAACCATTCGGTAATCCGCTTAAACAACACATCAATAGGAAAGGCGGAATCCCTTTTCGGAGAAATCATACTTTGCAAAAACAAGGTTGAATTTAACAATATTTCAGGGAAATTTTACAAAGGAAGCATTAGGGTAAACGGATATTTAACCACTGACGGAGCAGTAAAGAAGGGCTACTTTTCCATTAATGGTGAAAATTTTGATTTCAGTAAAATAAATGCTAAAAAACCTGCTCCCGCCTTGAAAAAAAAGCATAAAAAAACCACAAAAAACAACAAACCAAGTTTTATGGAGAAAATATATAACTTCTGCAAAAATATAAACATACACATTTCATCAAATTTTGACAATGTTACCTCTTCCACGCAAACTTATAAAAACATTAACCTTGATTTAAGCATTGACAAAAAAGGGATAGCAATAAAAAATTGCAAACTTTTAACTGATAAAAACGGTTTTTTCAAAGTGGAGAAAGGTAGCCTTGTTTTCGGAAAAACCAATGAATTTACACTTAAAATAAGTTATAACAAGCTAAATATAGGTGATATTTTCGATTTTCTCATACCGAGAAAAAACTTTGAATTTTACGGAAAAGCAAAGAACTGCCATATAAATATAAAAAGCAGGTTTAAAAAGTTCAATGAATTCGAAAAAGCATTAAACGGAAAGTTCAACATTGATTACAAAGACGGTTTTGTAAACAAAGTTCCCACTGTTGCAAATATATTTTCAATACTAAACATTTCTCAAATTTTCAAATTCAAACTTCCGGACCTGAATCAAAACGGTTTTAATTATCACGCGTTAAAAGGAGACTTTTCAATAAAAAACGGAATCATCAGCACCAAACTTTTAAAATTGGAAAGCGACTCCATAAACCTTGTTTATTTCGGAGACATTAATCTTGTAAAAAAAGAATACAATGCCAATCTTGCAGTTTACCCGTTGAAAACAGTTGATACCATTTTAAAATATATTCCCGTAATAGGATACCTGTTCAGAGATAAGAAAGGACACACAGGAGTGGTGGTAACTTATTTCAGCATTAAAGGTCCCTTGGATAATCCCTCCATTTCAATGTTACCGGCAAGCACAGTTACCAAAAAAGTGGGCAATATTTTGGAAAACATCATAAAACTGCCTTTTTCAATAATAACAAAGCCCGGCTCTGTTATTATTCCCAAAGATTAATTTTATAAATTTCTCACTTTTTGAACCTGTATTATTCTTTGGTAAATTCAAGCTTATAGTTAAAATATTTTATTTTCGACACATTTTGACATTTGATAATTTTGGAAAATTTCAAAGAGTCAAATGCAGGTATTTCATTTAAAAACTCTTTATATGTAAATAAAACTTTATTATTTTCGTCGTAATACGTAACTGTAATGTAAAGATTCTTAATGAATTTGGAACATTTGTTTTCAATATCTCCTCTGAGATTAAGGTCAAATCCGTTTTTTTCCTTACTGTAAACAGGCAAGGATTCAATTTTCTTAACAACGGGATTACACTCTCTTTTAATATCAGCACCCTTTTGGGAAACAGTAGAGTTGTCCTTTTTCTCCTCATCTTTTGAATTTAGCATTATATTTTCAAATTTATCTTTGGGGAGTTGGACTTTTTCTATGCTTTTAATATTTTTAAGAGGATATATTATGTATCCGCCGTATTTAAAGACTTTTAAAACATCACCTGTTTTTATGTATGATTCCGCTTTGATTTTTGTCCCGCCTTTTAACGTAATAATATAATTAGCTTTGGCAAAAAGAGAGCATGATACCATCAAAAAAAACACCATCAAGCTTGTTATTCTTCTCATTAAAAATCCTCAATCCTTATAAAATAAGTTTTTTCCTTTACAATATCAAGAGATTTAATGATATTCACAGCGTCAACTATGTTCTTTTCAAGTGATTCATGAGTTATCATAACAATGGGGACAGCTCCGTTGCAATTCACATCCCCTTCCCTTCCTTTCTGAATAACAGCTTCAAGGCTTATTGAATGTTCTCCCAGCACACCTGAAATTTTGGATAAAACTCCAGGTTTGTCTTGAGCGTAAAACCTAAGATAATATTTGGTTTTTAATTCTGACATGGGTTTTAATCCAACGGAAGTCATTTTATCAACAGAAGAGGTAAAAACAGGCCTTCTCAAAAGAGAACTTTTGCTAATATTAAGAGCTGCATCTATTATATCACTGAAAACACTTGATGCTGTAGGAAAGCTTCCGGCACCTTTTCCGAAAAAAAGAGAAGGCCCCATAAAGTCTCCCATAACATACACCGCATTATAAACACCGTTTATATTTGCAAGAATACTGTCTTTTTTTATTAAAACAGGATGAACTCTGCCTTCTATAAGGTTATCTGTTTTCTTTGCAATTGCCAATAATTTCACTGAATATCCGAATTCATTTGCAAATTTTATATCTTCTTCCGTTATTTTTGAAATCCCTTCAATGTAAATATCATTAAAATCAATTTTAACATCATAAGCAAGAGATATTAAAATAGCCAATTTATGTGCTGCATCAACACCTTCAACATCGAGAAAAGGGTCGCTTTCCGCATAACCTTTATCTTGAGCATCTTTCAGCACTTTTTGGAAAGATTCTCCGAAAGAGCTCATTTTGGTTAAAATGTAATTTGAAGTTCCGTTTAAAATCCCGTAAAAATAATTAATTTCATTGGAAGCAAGAGATTCTTTAAAAACTTTTATTATGGGTATTCCTCCTGCAACACTTGCTTCATAAAAAATATCAGCTCCGTTTTGTTCCGCTGATTCGGCGAGTTCAAATCCGTAAAGAGCAAGAAGAGCCTTATTGGCAGTTACCACAGGCTTACCTTTTTCAAGTGAAGCCTCTATTATCTTTTTAGCCGAATCTGTGCCGCCTATAAGCTCAACAACAATGTCAACAGACGAATCTTCTATTATATCGTTAAAATTATCGGTAAAACAAATCTCTTCCTCTGCAACGCCTCTTTTTTTATTGATATCTTTCACCAATACTTTTTTAATCTTAAAATCCAAACCTGTTCTTCTCTTTAAAACAGAACCGTTTTTACGTAGAATTTCATAAACACCTCTGCCCACTGTGCCGAATCCGCAGAGCGCAATATTAATTTTTTTCACTCAAAATCCTCCTTTGCAAATCCACACGCAAAATTCCAAAAAACCAGAAATCGTAGAAGGAAAAATTTTTGCAAAGAATCTTCATTCTATTTTTCCTTGCAAAAATCAAAGCATAGCTTATTTTTTTGTCGTTTGATTAAATCGGCAATTACACCTGTATCACATCCGTCAACTCTATGACCGTTTATAAATATGGCTGGTGTGCCTCTTACCTTATACTTTCTTCCGAGAGCTTCATCTGACTTTATTTTTTCCATAACAGCTTTGGAATCCATTATTTTTTTGAATTTCTCCCATTTATCAGCAGGGATTTTCTTTTTTAACGCTTCGGTTATTTTTTTCTGGTCACCTTTTGCTTTTTCCACAAAATCAAGCAAGTCAATGTTCATTTTTTTGCCTGCTTCATATATCTTTGCCAAAAGTATTGCATTTTTATGAAACGGCAGCGGAAAATGTTTAAAATAAAGGGCAACATCGTTTTTATACTTGCTTAAAATGAATTTTATACATTTTTTACAAAAAGGACATTCAAAATCTCCAAAATAAACAATTTTTACTTTATTGCTGTTTTTCCCGAACATAAGCTCCTTTTCACTAAAAGGAATTTTATACTCGGTGTAAATAGATTCAAAATAGCTTACCAGATTTTTCCTTTTGCCTATCTCTTCAAAAGACCTTATCATATATTTTCCGTTTGTTAAAAAAGAGAGATTTTGGGCTCTTTTACCTTTGGAAAGTTGAACAATAACAAAATTATACCCTTTTAAGCTGGGAATTTTAACGTCTTTTTCCACTATTAGCTTTGCGTTTATACCTCTGCCTTTGAAAAAGTTTTTAAATTTTTCAGTAGCCAATTCTCCGGGGCTTTTCCCTTTAGCAAATAAACACAATGTGAAACTCAGTAAACAAACAGTAATAACCAAAATTTTTTTCATAACCTGACTCCTCCTATTTTTTAAATTCTCTTCTAATTGCATTGCAAATTAATCCGGTAAAACTTATAATAAGTTTTGAAGAAAAAAAATCCAAACTATCTTTTGAAATAAAAATCTCTCTTTTGTCATTGTTGTATATAAATTTAAATTTAATACTTTTTAAAGGATGAACAACCAATTCCACTTTGTTTTTGGATAAATTGTAATCGGTAATGGAATTGAATTTTTTAATTTTCCTTAAAATTTTATCTGTGCTTAATTCTGAGGTAAGACACTGTTTTCTGATTAAACCTGCATACTCCTTTTTATCAGTGTCAAAAAAAACAAACTTGTCGGAAAAAGCGCTTTTTCTTATTAATGTTTCGTCAGCACCGATCAGAGCAAGAAAAGTTAGGTAAATTAATGCAAAACCGTAAATATCTTCAACGGGAATCTCTCCGCACTCTTTACCGAAAAATATACTGAAATTGTCTCCGCTTTTGCTGTTTCTCTCGCAAAAAATATAAATCTGTATATTAGGCACAGGATTCAGATACAACACCCATGCGAAATTTTTAAATATTTTGGATGTTAGCACGGTGCCGTGGAGATACTCGGAAATATCATATATTGAACTGTCGTTTATTTTTACAAGAGAGCTGTAATATTTGTGCTTAATAAACTCTTTTAATTTTCCGCTGTATCGCCAACCGTTCTGAAATGATTTCAATTGAACAAAGGGAAAAATATTATTCATTTTTGAAAATATATCTCATCCTTGTAAATGTTTCGATTTTCTCTAATTCTTTACGTTCTACCAAATTAAATCCGTTTTTAAATGTTATAAATAATATTTCGTCTTCTGTCAAGCATCCTCCGGTGCACCAGCACCAAGCATCAATATTGTCACGGTATATTTCACGTTCTTTTTCCGAGCCGCACCAAAAAAGATCACCCACAATAAGCAAAGCTTCCTTTTTTATTATACCATTAATCTGTTCAAGTAAAGACATTTTATCGTAAATCAAATTAAGGCTTCCGTTCATTAAAACAATGTCGAAATACGGATAATTAAAAGGTAAACTGTCCATATACCCGTTAATTTTAAATACGTTTTCATCATTAATTTTCTTTAAGAATGAAAAGGATAAATCAAGAGCAAAAACTTTTTCCGCACCCAGGTAAAGAGCAAGTATGGAGTCCAAACCTGCACCGCAACCAAGATCAATAACGTTTTTTCCTTTTACCTCGATTCCTTCAAAAGGATATACAACAGGAAAGGAACACTCAATTGTTTCTTTTGAATTAACGAGAAAATCTTCCGGATACCCCATGGAGCGAAAAGTTTCCAAACTTGAAAGATTAATTAAATTTTCGTTTTCGGAAGAGTATGTTTTTCTTACGGATTCTATAAGTTTTTTTTGAAATTCGTTATCCTTTATACACATTTTAAAAATTTTAAAAATCAAAAGGGTGCAAAAAGCACCCTTTTTAACAACAAAAAAGTTTACGCTACAATTAAACGGAATAAAATTACAATTTAAAAGCTGTTTCTATGCCTGCGTATTTTTTTCTAAGCTTAGGCTTTTCTATTTTCCCAGTTGGATTTCTCGGAACATCATCAAAGTAAACCTTGTGAGGACGTTTGTAACGAGGAAGTTTTTTGCAATATTCAAGCACATCTTCTTCGGAAACGTTTCTTCCCGGCTTTAATTTTATAATTGCTATTGGAATCTCCCCTAACCTGTCATCGGGAATGCCTATAACAGCAGCATCCTGTATATCTTTATGCTCTTGTAAAAAATCCTCTATTTCAACAGGAAAAAGATTTTCTCCACCTGTAATAATAATATCTTTTTTTCTGTCAACAAGATAAATAAAACCGTCTTCATCCTCTTTTGCCATATCACCGGAATAAAGCCAGCCGTCTTTCAGCGAGCTTTTTGTTGCTTCGGGATTTTTGTAATACTCTTTCATTACTCCCGGACCTCTAACAACAAGCTCTCCGACTTCACCCTTGGGAACTCTTTTGCCTTCTGTATCAACAATTTGATATTCCCAATCAAATCCCGCTTTGCCAATGGAGCCCACTTTGTGAATATTTTCCATGCCAAGATGAACACAACCGGGACCTGTTGCTTCACTTAAACCGTAATTTGTATCGTAACTGTGATTTGGAAATACTTTCAACCACTCCTTGATTAAACTTGGAGGAACAGGCTGAGCTCCAATATGCATCAATCGCCACTTTGACAAATCATAATCTTCCAACTTAACTTCACCTGTTTCAATGGCAGTCAAGATATCCTGAGCCCACGGAACCAATAACCAAACAATTGTCCCACCTTCGTCCGAAACAGCTTCCAAAATCCACTTGGGACTAACCCCTTTTAAAATAACCGATTTTGCACCAACTATAAAATTGCCGAACCAGTGCATTTTTGCGCCTGTGTGATACAACGGCGGGATTAGTATAAAATTATCTTCATGATTCTGCAAATGATGTCTATTTTCTACAATACATGCACTTTCGAGATTCCTCTGTGTAAGCAAAATAGGCTTGGGCTGACCAGTTGTCCCCGAAGTAAAGTATAGTCCAGCATCATCCTCAATACTCAAAGGAATATTGGGATTAACAACGGAGCAATCTTTAACAACATCCTGATATTCCACCGCAAAATCGGGACATTTGCTCTTTCCGTCATTTACAAAAATATATTTCTCAATATATTTGTCAAGAACCTGCTTAGAATTTGAAATCCTTTCCACAAATTCGGGACCGAAAAACAATATTTTACCTTCTGAAATTTCCGCACAATATTCAATATCATTTGAGGAAAATCTGAAATTTAACGGCACTACCCATGCTCCGCTCCTTAAAATACCGAAATAGAGAGGAAGCCACTCCAAACAGTTAACAAGAAGATGTATAACTTTATCACCTTTTTTAATTCCCTCTGAAATTAAATAATTTGCAACCTTATTAGCTTCATTGTCAAATTCCGTCCAAGTTATCTCTCTTCTCGAATTTTCCGAAGGAACTCTTTCAACCAAGGCTGTCTCATCCGGATACATCCTTGCGTTACGAGCAAGTATTTCTGTAATTAGCATATTATCCTCCTTAAAAAACAGTTTTAAATTAAAAAGCTCCTTTGGTTATGCAATTACCATACCTCATAAAAAAACAAAACCATAATATAATAAGGTTTTACCATTGTCAAAAGAATTATTCATTAAAAATTAAAACTTTACGTTAAAATAGTGTCATTATAA
>CAZLFW010000027.1:0-8016 GCA_964559045.1 uncultured bacterium | reverse complement strand
AATGACATTTGTAATATTCTTAATTTGTTGTTATTAAAGTGTCTTTCAACGTTGAACTATGAACTTTGAACCTTGAACTAATATTTGTCCCTAATTTTTAATAGAATGGCATAACTGATTGATATTTGTCAAGAAATAATTTATAATGGCGGAGAGGGTGGGATTCGAACCCACGGTGGAGTAAAACCCCACACATGATTTCGAGTCATGCTCCTTCAGCCGAACTCGGACACCTCTCCGTGGAATTTTTCATATCAATGTTATTTTAAAATGTCAAACTACTTTGCAGCTCCGGAGAATAATTTATTCAGTTTCACAACATTATCGAATGATTTTGTGTTTGGTCTTGAAAAAGATTTCTCATGAACCTTTATAAATTTAGATTTCAATCCTTTGAAATATTCTCTCTTTTCCGGAGGCACAGGGTTTTTGTTCATGGGACCCACTTGATAAAAATATATGTCAGGCTTTGCTTCAACAACTTTTTCATACGAGTATCTCACATGTCTTTTGTTAACTTTCACAATATTAATTCCACCTGCTTTTTCAATAATATCGTTTATTATATCTTTTTTTCCTGAAACTATATACGGCATTTGCATTATTTCAAACACTACTTTAGGCTTTTTGTTTACATGTATTAACTTTTTCAATTTACCGTTTAACATGTAAATGAGATTTTCTGCTTCTTTCTCTCTGTGAAACATCTTTCCGAGCTTATGTATAATTTGTAAAATTTTATCAAGTGTATAAGGATTATACGTGAAAATATCTGCATTTATCCTTTTTTGCAATGCTTTATTAAAAAATCTGCTTGAAGATATTACAATCATGTCCGGTTTTAAGGAGTATATTATTTCAATGTTAGGTTTAATGTGAGAGCCTACTTTTGTTGCTTTTTTAAATCCTCTTATATGCTTTGTAACTCCAACAACGTAATTTGACAATCCCAATTTTTTAAAAATATCTGCAGAAGCAGGTGCAAGCAAAACTATTCTTTCGTAGGCATACAGATTGAAACTAATGCTCAGGAACAAAAAAATCGCCGATTTGATTAAAATGAACTTCGTAAGTTTCATTGAGAATCTCCCTGGTAATTTCTTTTTTATTCAAATCAAAAATAATTTTTCCGTTTTTCATAAGCAAAAATCTGCCAAAAAACTGGAGTGCCATGTTTATGTCGTGTATAGTTGACACAACTGTTGCATTGAGCATTGACAATTTTTTTAAAATGAACATGGAAAATTTAATATCCACCATGTTGGTTGGCTCGTCAAGGAGTATAACATCAGTTTCCTGATTTAACGTCTTAGCAACCATTACTTTTCTTTTTTCTCCTCCTGACAATGTGGAAAACTGTCTTTCTTTGAGTTTCTCAAGATTAAAATCTTTTATCAGCTTATCTGTCTTTTCATAATCCTGTTTTGTAAATTTCTCCCCTCTCAGATAAGGAAATCTCCCGAAAAGGATTGTTTCGTAAACTGTATAACCGAAAGAAATGTTTGCAAATTGAGAAAGATAAGAAAGTTTTTTTGCTTTTGCTTCAAAGGGAATTTTTTTTATATTTTCATTGAACAAACTTATTCTGCCTTTAAAATTTTCGTTATATCCTGACAAAACATTGAGAAGCGTTGTTTTTCCGCAGCCGTTTTCTCCCAGTATTGCTATTTTTTCATTTTTTTCTATTTTTACCGAATTAATATCCAAAGTAAAATTTTGATATGAAAAAAATAAGTTTTCAATTTCAAAAATATTATCCATTCCAAATTCGCTCTTTTCTTTTAATCAGTATGTAAATAAAAAAGCTTCCTCCTACTATGGAAGTTATAATGCCCACCGGAAGTTCCGAGCCCGACGGGATTATAGACCTGCTCACAGTATCTGAGATTAATGTTAAATCAGCACCAAACAGTGTGGAGTAAAATACAACCTTTTTCATGTTGCTACCGAAAATTCCTCTAACAATGTGAGGGACTATAAGCCCCACAAAAGCAATTATTCCTGAAAAACTCACCGCAAGTGCAGCAAGCAATGCAGCACCGATAAAAGAGACGTTTCTGTAAAACTTAAAATTAACTCCCATGTTGCTTGCGGAAATTTCGTCAAAAGCGAGAACATTGAGTTTGAGTCCGTTTTTGTAAAAAAATAGGAAGCATACTGAGCTAATTGAAAAGACAATTAAAATTTTGACCGGCTCAAACTGGTAAAACCCTCCCATTAACCAGAAAACGATACTTCCCACTGATTCGTCGAAATAGTATTTTAAAAAGCTTATTATGCTGCTTGAAATTATATTTATAACTATGCCTGCAAGAATCAGGGTAACGGGATTTAAGCCGGAAACGCTTCGGGAAATTTTATAAACGGTTATAAGACCGAGAAGTCCGGAAATAAAGGCAATTAAAGGAACGGAAAAAAGTGGCAAGCCGAGACTTATTGCAACAACTGCTCCGAGAGCTGAACTTGAAGCCACTCCTGTTGTAAAACCGTCTGCAAGCGGATTTTTCAGAACAAGCTGAAAAAGCGCTCCACTTAATCCAAGGGCTCCTCCTATTAAAAAAGCCATTATAATTCTCGGAATACGTAGATGTAAAATAAGCTCGGCATTGTTTATGCCGAATTTTACGGCTCCGAAATAGATAGCGGATAATACGATAAAAATATTAAGAATTATAATTGCAATACTTTTTTTCACAAAAAATTCATCTATCTTTTTTCATAGAATGGCATCAATAGCTGATATTTATTCAATAAATAAATTTACAATGGCGGAGAGGGCGGGATTCGAACCCGCGGTAGAGGAGTTAGCCCCTACACACGATTTCCAATCGTGCTCCTTCAGCCATACTCGGACACCTCTCCTTAAAGGATTTTCGCTATTATCAATGTTTTGTGCAAAAGTCAAGAAAATACATTTTGATACATTTTAGGAAAAAATTAAGCTCATTTTGGGTGCAAATGCACCCAAAATACATCCACTTTTTAAAATTATTTAACTACTTGTCCCGTGCAAAGATCTTGACTAATGAATATCTTTTCTATCAGTCTTTTTTCTTGGGGACATTATATTTAGAATATTTTTAAATAACTGGTATTATTTTTCTTTTATGAAAAAGAGTAAAATTATAAATGAAAGTCCAATCATCCCGAAATATCCCGAATGTCTGAAAGTATCTTGAAAAGCATGTGAAGAAGACATTAAAGCCTGAACTTTTACCAACAGTAATTTTATCTTTATTTCCACTGCACTTTTATTCATAATGCCGGAGAGTTTTTCTTTGGCATTGAAAAGGTAGTTGACAAGATTCATGTTATTTTGAACAGTGCATATTTCATCATAATGAAAAGAAGTTTTTGACTGAAGAGTGTTTGTGGCTATTGCTGTTCCAAATGACCCTCCCATAAATCTTATATAGTGAAGAAAACTGACCCCCATTTGAGTTTTATCACCAAGGTGTCTCAGCGCCAATGTTGTTATAGGAGCAAAGAAACTTCCGAGAGCAAACCCGAGAGGAATTGTTAAGATAATTGTTTGAACCGAAGGAGTGTAGTAGTTTAATTTCGGAATAAGAAATAAAGATGTTGTTATGTAGAGAACAGCATTTACCGCCAAAACATTGCGTTCTCCGTATTTATCTGAAAAAATTCCAGCAAAAATTGATGTAAAACCTATGAAAATGGCAAAAGCAAGCATGTGTAAACCTGCCTGAAGAGTTGTGTAACCTTTGAGATTTTCATAATATATTGGCAGGAGAAAAAATATTTGGTATATTGATAGTCCCAAAGTTGTAAAATATATAATAATTGCAATAGTATATTGTTTTATTTTGAAAATGTTATGATTTATAAGCTGTTTTTTAGATACTAATTCACTTAACAGGTAGAGTATCAGTGAACCGAGAGAGAGTAAGAGCAGCTTAACTATAAACGGAGACTGAAACCAGCCTTTTTCCTGCCCTTTGGACAGTAGAATCAACAAAGGAATGGTAAAACCTGAAAATAAGAAATAGCTCACAAAGTTAAATTTAAGCTTTTCTCTCTGTTTAAGTATAAGGGGAAGAAGAAATATACCCAATGTAACCACGATTATTCCCACAGGCAAGTTAACGAAAAAAACCCATCTCCAGTTGAAATATTCAGTTAAATATCCCCCTAAAACAGGACCGAGAGCAGGAGCAAAGCTCACCCCCATTCCGTATATCCCCATTGCAATTCCTTTTTTTTCAGGGGGATATATTGAAAATACTATTGTTTGAGCAGTTGCAACAATAAAAGCTTCACCTATTCCTTGAGCACATCTTGATACTATCATTTGAGGAAGTGAATGAGCTGCTCCGCAGGTTATACTTGAAAGCGTAAAAACTGTAATTCCAGTTAAAAAGAGATTTTTCAACCCCATTACTTTTACAAGTGATTCTATTAACAGAAGACCAGTTGCAGCAGCAGCCATGTAAGATGTTATAACCCACTGCACTCCGTAAATGTCCGTTTTTAAAGGAGACATCATTTTGGGAATAACTACATCAACAATTGTAGTGTCAAGAATTGCCATGAATGTTCCGGTCATAACAATAAAAGTTATGAGGATTCTTTCCAGAGGAGTTATAAGCTCATAGACCGGCTTTTGCTTTTTTGTAGCATCCGACATTTATCCATTCCCTTGGTTTTGATTTTCACCAAAATTATTTTCTTTTTATTTTGATTTTTCCACCCATTCCTGAAATGAGGATTGATTTGTCACCTGAAGTAATATTTATTTTTATTACTATCCTCTGAGCCACTTTGGTAAACTCTCCTGCTGAAATATCTCTCGGAACAAGAGCATAGGTTGCTGCTGATGCAGGATAAATTTTTTCTACAATTCCCTGATATTCCATATTCGGATAAGCGTCGGGTATGAAAAAAGCTTTGCAGCCTTTGGCAATTCCGTTAAGTTTGGTTTCTTCAAGAAGAACCTCAAGATAGAATGATTCGGTATTAACAAGCGAGTAAACAGGATAACCGCTTTTAACGTTCATTCCCACCTCTACGAATTTTTTACCTATTTTACCGTTAAAAGGTGCTGATATTTTACAGTAGGAAAGAGAATGTTCCGCATCTCTCTCTTTTTCCATAAACAACTTTATCTGTTCTGAAACAGATAAAATTGCCTGAGCCAATTCTTGGACACTTTTAAAATTTTCTTTGATTAGTTGTAAATCCTGTTTTGCCATTTCAATCTGCTTGCAAAATGCTTTTCTGTCTTGTATTGCGGAGAGTTTTTTATTTTTTAAAATATTCAGCTTTGTTGAAATATTTTCAAAATCTCTTTTGGCAACAACATTTTTTTCAAATAAATTTTTGTATCTTCCGTAATCTTTTTCTGTTTGTTTTATATTGTCTTCAATTTCCGCTATTTTATAGTCTGCTCCTTTTAACTTTTCTTTTAACATTTCAATATTTTTTTTAATTTTGTTTTCTTTTATTTTAAGCTCCGCTTCAATTCTCTCTTTTTTTATAAGCAGCTCTTTTTTCCTGTTTTTAAGAGACGCTGTTTTCATCTGTATCTGATTCAGTTTAATCTTGTAATCAACAGGGTCAATTGCCGCGAGAATATCTCCTTTTTTAACATTGTCTCCTTCATTAGCGTATAAGGAAACAATTTTCCCTTCTACTCTTTTGAAACTCAAATTTGTAATTTTGTCACTTCGGACGAAAACAGCATCTGTTGTGGCATATTCTTTTGAAAATTTAATATATTTGAATGCTGCAAAAAGAATAATCAGGAAAAAAACAATTAGTATTGCAATTGCGGCTCTTTTTTTCTTCATTTTAAATTTTATCCTTTCCGGTTACTCTTTCCAATAGAAAATATTTTTTCATTATGTCGAAATAGTGTGTTTTTTCGGTCATTAAAGCTTTTGTGAGCATTGCCTCTGCATCAAGAACGTGAGAGTTGTCTGTGAGTCCTTCTGAATATTTCAATTTAATTGTCCTGTAATATTCTTTTGCGCTTTTTACAACTGCTTTTGCAACATCCAAGTTGGCTTTTGAGGTGTTAAATTCTTCATAAGCTTTTTTGACTCCCAGCATAATTCGGGATAATATATCGTCTTTTTTATGTAAAAGTGCGTATTTTGCATTTTTTGCAGCATTAATTTCATTTAGGCTTTTATCCCAGTCAATTTGAAATTTAATACCTGCTTGAAGCAAAAAATTACCTTTGTTTTCAATGTGGTCAGACATGTCAGAATAAGTGTAGCCCCCCAAAACATAAACTTTAGGCTTATATCCCGAAGCTGCCATATTTATCTCTGAATTTGCTGCTTTAATCTTATTTGTAATCATTTTTATAACAGGTCTGTTTTGTCTTGCAATTTTGTAGAGTCTCTTTTCGTTAAAGTTTTTTATCTGTAATTTATCTATGCTTTTAACTGTTATATTGTCCGACAGAGCCCTGCCCAAAATTACCGAGAGATTGCTTTTTGCCACATTTATACTGTTACGCACTGATGTGAGATTTTGCATTGCATCCTTAAGCTTAACTTCTGTTTCCAACAAATCAATGTAAGGAACCATTCCCTGATTGTATAGATTTTCAACATCACTGTAATGTTTTTTTAGTGATAGCAAATGCTCTTCAAATATTTTTTCAAAAGCTTCAAGCTCCAATATATTAATATATGCGATTTTGGTGTTGTAAATTACAGTGAGTCTGTTTTCTTCTAACTCTTTTTCCGAGGCTTCCTTTTCGAAAAAAGTTTTGGAAATATTGCCGGATATTAAACCGCCTGTGTAAAGATTTAATTTTATGCCTGTTGTAAACTCAATATAATCTTTTTCCGTTAAAGTAATGCTCTGACTGCCTATTGGAGTGGAAAAATCAATTTTTTTATCTTTGTTTAACAATGTCAATGATGATTCTGTGAAAAAAGAAGGCATTTGCAATGATTTTGCAGCTTTATATTTGTCGCTTAAAGCATGATATTCAAAATTTTTAACTTTTAATGTGCGGTTATTTTTAAGTGCTTCATTAACAGCTTCTTGAATTGTAAGTGCATATATGCTTGTAAAGTTAAAAAGCACAAGACAAATAAAAATAAAAAATCTCATTTTATTTCTCCGTTTACAATAGGGAGTATGGCTCTTATTTTGCCGAGAATATTCTCAAGTTTATTCTGCTTGCGCAAAATATCGTATTCTATTAGTTCTCTGATTAATCCTGATAAAATTGTAATTATAATCTCTTTTTTATAGCTGCTGCAAGATGTTTCCAAGTAGCATTTTAACAATATATCTTTTATGTTGTCCTGAAAAGTAAAGTAAAGCTCCTGAAATTCATTGCCGCTGCTCACAGCTTCAAAAAGAAAAACCTTTGCAAGTGCTCTGTGATTGTATACTTTGGTTAAAAAGTATTCGAGCACTTCAATAGCTCCGCTATTTTTTTCAAGAAGATTCCTCAAATTATTAATGGTTTCATTATGCAAAGAAAGCAGAATTTCTCTAAAACAGTGATTTTTGCTTTTGAAATACAGATAAAAAGTGCCTTGGGCAACCCCTGCTTCTTTAACAATATCTGAAATTTTTGTTTTCCAAAAACCCTTTTCAGAGAAAATTTTAACTGCTGCCCTAAATAATTTATCTTTTGTGCTTTCTGACTGACTCATCATTCATAAATTTATATAAAAAAAATTTTTTGTCAAGAATGTTTTTAAAATTTTTTTGAAATTTAAGCATGAAGTGTGTATTCCGGTGTAATACAAGTTTAAGGTTCAAAGTTCATAGTTCAACGTTGAACTGTAAACTTGTATAACGTCTTCATAACGCAGAGCAAACAAAAGCTGCTTGTATAATGTATCATCAGGAAGATATCTTGGTGTAAGAACCTGCCATTTTTCAGTAGTGTATTTCCGGTTTTTTTGAGAAATTAATGTTAATCTGTCCGGTAACGGCATGGGCAAATTAAATGCATCAATAAGCGCTCCATAGCCAACAAGGAATCCCTCTTCGGGAGCTTCTATTCCGTGAAAAACAGTT
>CAZLFW010000026.1:0-2879 GCA_964559045.1 uncultured bacterium | reverse complement strand
AAATTGTTTCACTTGAGATTATGAAAAAATCGGGGCAGAGGGATTCGAACCCCCGACCCCCTGCTCCCAAGGCAGGTGCGCTAAGCCAAGCTGCGCTATGCCCCGAATTGATGAGGGCTATTAATATTTTTTAATTGCTATGTCAAGTTATTTTTTAAGATAAAAAGGGATATCAGCCTATATTTTAAGGTTAAAAAATCGGAGCGAGAGGATTTGAACCTCCGACCCCCTGAACCCCATTCAGGTGCGCTGCCAAACTGCGCTACGCTCCGATAACAGATTTTAGAATGAATTTAATTTCTTCCAAATCTTTGATTATATTTTTATGATTGCTTTTATTTTTTTTTAATGCTTCTTTAGCACCTTTTATAGTGTATTTTCTTTTATGTAAAAGCTCTTTAATTTCAAGGAACTTGTATATATCCTTTTTTTTATATCTTCTCTGCTGTGTCGGTGATTTCTGTAAGTTGCCAAGCTTGAATTCTTTTTCCCAATATCTGAGAACATGCGGTTCAACTCCTACTATACCGCTTACTTCTCCTATTTTATAAAAATATTTATCAGGAAAATTTACATCATTGCTGGTTGATGGCATCTTTTAATATTTTGCTCGGTCTGAAAGTTATAACCCTTCTTTCAGAAATTGTAATTGTCTCTCCTGTTTGAGGATTTCTTCCTTTTCTTGCTTTCTTTTGTTTAACGTTGAACGCTCCGAAAGATGAAATTTTAAGATTTTCACCGTTATTGAGCGCTTCTTTCATAATGTCGAATACAGCTTCAACAAGATTGTAGCATTCCTTTTTGGTTAAACCTAACTTTTCATAAATTCTTTCCACTATTTCTGATTTTGTCATAAAAAATATCCTCCTTATCTTATTTGTATATTAAACTTTTCTTTTAATTTTTGCAAGATTTTTTCTACTATTTTATTAATTTTTTCAGCTTTTAAAGTAGTGTTTTTATCTCTGAAAATTATTTTAAATGCAATACTTTTTTTGCCTTCCGGAATGTTTTTGCCAAGGTAAAGGTCAAAAGGAAGAATATTTTCAACAAGTTTTCCTCCAACCTCTTTAATGGTTTTTTCAATGTCTCCTGCTTGCACATTAATGTCAGCAAGGAGAGCAATATCCCTGTCAAGTGAGGGAAATCTGTCAATTTCCGAGAATGACTTATTTCTATTGATACTGTTATATAGATTTTCCATGTCTATGGAAAAACAAAAAACCGAAGACGTGTCAATATCCAATTTTTCCAAAATATCAGGATGTATTTCTCCTATGAATCCGAGTATGTCGTTGCTGTTAATCTTAATCAATGCGGATTTATTACAGTTTAAAAAGGGAAAATCTTTGTTTTCCGGATATTCGAAGCAAAATTCTTTAATATTGTAAATGTGCAGAAGCTCCTCAAAAACACCTTTTATGTCAAAAAAATCAATATTTCTGTCTTCGTTACACCAAATTTGTTCCGATACCCTTCCGCAGGCAACACCTTCCATTTTGATAATTTCTTTAACACCTGTTTCGGAAGTTTCGTCTTTAAAGAATACTTTGCCAACTTCAAACAATTTAACAGACTCGTTTTTCAAGTTAATATTCTCTTTTACATTTTTAAGCAAACTTCCGAGAAGAGAAGTTCTCATTACTTCAAGCTCTTCATTGAGAGGATTCAGTAATTTCACAATATGCGATTCCGCATTTGCATCAAAAAGAGAATTGAGTTTGCCGTTTAAAAAACTGTAATTTACAGCTTCGTTAAAACCGGCATTTTTGAAAAAATCTTTCATTTCATCTGTAAAATCGTGAATGCTGAATAAATACTCCGGATAAACATTTGTAGGAGGTAAAGTGCCTTTAATTTTATCGTATCCGTTAATTCTCAAAATTTCTTCTATTAAATCTATTTCGGTAAAAATATCGTTTCTAAATGAAGGAGGCGAAGCAATAAGCTTATCTTCTGATATTTCATATATTTTAAAACCCAAATTGTTAAGAATGTTTTCAGCTAATTTGAAGTCGGTTTTTTGCCCTGCAATGGAATTAAGTCTTTTTTCTCTAAGTGTGATTTTTTTAGGAGAATATTTAACAGGGTAGTTATCTGCCAAACCTTTTACAACTTTACCTTGGGCAAGCTCCTGCATAAGATATGCAGCTCTTTTTGATGCAAGAGGAACAAAGTCAATGTCAACTGAACGTTCGAATCTGTAAGCTGCCTCACTTTGTATCCCCAGTGATTTTGCTGACTTTCGAATGTTAAGAGGATTGAAAAAAGCTGCTTCCAATAAAATATCTTGCGTTTTATCGTGAACTTCGGAGTTTTCTCCTCCCATAATTCCGCCAAGCGCCACAGGCTTTTCGTTATCACATATTAAAAGGTTAAAATCTCTTAAAGTATGTTCTTTGGAGTCAAGTGTTTTAAATTTTAATCCTTCAGTTGCTTTTTTAACTACTATTTTTTTACCTTGAATAAATTGATAGTCAAATGCGTGCAAAGGTTGCCCGAGCTCATACATAACGTAATTGGTAATATCAACGATATTGTTAATGGGACGCAGCTCAACAGCTATTAGTCTGTTTTTCAACCAGAGAGGAGAATCTTTTATTGTAATGTCCCGTATAACACGTGCAGTGTATCTCGGACATAAATCTTTGTCAATTATATCAATGGAAATAAATTGGCCTATAATTTCATCTGTTTCTTTTAAATCCCACCGAGGTAATTTTACGGGTATACCTGTAATTGCCGATAATTCGCGTGCCATTCCCAAAACAGACAGGCAATCTCCTCTGTTTGGAGTTATTTCGTATTCTATAACAGTATCGAAAAGCTTATAATAATCACCCACAGATGTTCCGAGAGGTGCATCTTGTTCGAGAATC
>CAZLFW010000025.1:0-5933 GCA_964559045.1 uncultured bacterium | reverse complement strand
AAATAAATTATTTTTGCAAAAGAAGAAAATTTTTGAATGCTATTTTTTTGTCAATGCCTTTTCCCCTAATATCAAATTGAAGTTTCAGCAATGAATAAAATATGTGATACAATTCTTCCTTTGAATATCTTTTTGCTTTTTCCGAGTTTTTTTTATAAGAGTAGGGATGTATTTTAAATTTTGAAATGATTTCGGAATCGGGAATGTTTGAAGTTTTACCGTCTTTGATTATTATCATTGTGTTAATTGTTGACAAAAACATATTTATAACAGATTCCGTATCCGTATTAAGTTCCGTAAGGTGGTGGAACAGCTTTAATGATTCCTGTTTTTTTTTGTCAAGAAAAGAATTCACAAGGTTGAAAATATTTTCCTCTTTAGTTGACAAAATAATTTTTTCCAAAAATTTAACAGTGATTTTTTTCTCCTTTATATCTGAATTTAAAATTTTTTGCAGTTCAAGAGATATTGCCTCAAGATTATTGTTAAGTGTTTCCATTAAAAATTCAGGAACCTGCGGCTCAAATTCAATGCGTTTTTGCTGAAAAAATTTTGCTATGTATGATTTTAGCTGCGAATGGGAAGGTGGTGTAAGATGAAAAAGGCAGTTTTTCGAGTCAGCCAGTTTTAATATTTTGTCATTTGCCCTTAATTTTTTAAAAAAAAGCAAAAGAACGTTTGAATTTTCGTGTTTGTCAATATTTTCAATTAGTTTGAGAAGATTTTTTTTCTCTTTGTCCGAAATTTCTTCAACCCAGCCGTAAATTAGGTATTTGTCTCCGAAAAGAGTGGAGTTTTTAAAAATGTCAATTGCTTCAGACACACTGTTTTCTTCCGAAGAAAATTTTCTCGGTGTGTGAGAATTTTTCAGTTCGTTCTTTGTAAAATTTACAATTTGCTTTTTTAAAAAATTATCCTCTCCGATAAAAATATATACGGATTTAGGCTCTTTTTTAAATGCGGAAAAATATTTTTTCAAAGACATTTTAAAAATTGTAAGAGTTCAGCCAATGATAAATTTCCGAAGAAAGCTCTCTGCAAATTTCAATGATAAATTTTTTTCTCATGTTTTCTGAAAAACCCACATCGAAATTTTCGTTTTCATTGTATTCGGATGAATATTCTTTATTCCATGTAAATTCTTTTGCCTTTAAAATGTTACCTTTTGAATTTTCAAGAAAGACTTTTGCCGAGATAATTATTCTGTATTCGAGTGTTCTGTCATTTTTGGAAAAAGATATTGATTCTTTGGAATACTTTGTTATCTCACCTTTCAGAAAAAAGTCAGCCTGATCTTTGAAAGTTACTCTTACATTGGGGTAAAGTATGAATTCTCTTTTTAATTCTTTTATAAGATAGTCTTCAATTCGCGGCTCCGATGTTTTGTTTTTAAAAAAATCAATATAAACGTTGTAATATTTTTTGTCGTTTAAAGATTTTTTGCTGATTTTGTAACCGCATGAAAATACGAATATTGCAAGAAATGTGATTAAAATTATTTTTTTCAATTTAGAGCTCCTTTTTTTTAATATCTCTCCATTTTTTAAGATATATTGTGATAACTGTTATTGCAGCGGGAGTGACTCCTGAAACACGTGAAGCCTGTCCAAGTGTAACAGGTTTGATTTTATTGAGTTTTTCTTTTATTTCGTTGGATAGTCCCGGAATAATATTGTAATCGAAATCCGAAGGAATTTTTTTTTGCTCAATTTGCTTAAATTTTTCAATGCTTTCAAGCTGCCTTTTAATATAACCTTCGTATTTTATCTGAATTTCAGCCTGTTTGTTTACTTGGTAATCAACAGGTTTGATGTTATCTGTTAAAATAAAAATATCTTCTATGGAAATTTCGGGACGTTTCAGAAGGTTGTAAGCTGTTACGGATTCTTTTATATTGGTGTTTTTTGTTTTAAGATGCTCCAATGTATTTTTATTCAGATATATTTTTGTTTTTTTCAAATTGTTTATTAATTCTTCTGTTTTTGCAATTTTGTAAAGGGTTTTTTCAAGCTTTTCCTTGCTGACGAGTCCCAATTTAAAACCTGTTTCCGTTAATCTCATATCAGCATTATCCTCTCTTAAAACAAGCCTGTATTCAGCTCTTGATGTAAACATTCTGTAAGGCTCTTCCGTGCCTTTTGTAACAAGGTCGTCAACCATAACAGCCATGTAACATTGAGACCTGTCAGGTAAAAAAGGAGCGGCTCCTTTTAAAGCGAGGGCTGCGTTAATTCCCGCCCATAGCCCTTGCGCTGCCGCTTCTTCGTATCCTGACGTGCCGTTTATCTGACCTGCAAAGTATAGTCCTTTGATTTTTTTGGTTTCAAGTGTGGGGTTTAACTGTGTAGGTTCAATGAAATCGTATTCGATTGCATAAGCAGGCCTCATTATTTCCGCTTGTTCAAGACCCTTTACTTTTCTGATTATCCGCTCCTGATATTCAAAAGGAAAACTGTTACCCAAGCCTTTTGCGTATATTTCTTCCGTGTCTCTCCCTTCGGGTTCAAGAGTTACCTGATGTCTTTCCTTGTCGGGAAATTTCATTACCTTGTCTTCGAGAGAAGGGCAGTAGCGTGCGCTTTTTCCTTTGATATTGCCGCTGTAAAGAGGAGAGAGACGTATATTGTTTCTCATAAAAGAGTGAATCAGTTCGTTTGTGTAAGTAATGAAACAGCTCATCTGCTCTGGATGAAAACTTTCAATGTCCGTTTCGGAGGAGAATGGAACAATAAATTCATCTCCCTTCTGCTCTTCCATTACGGAAAAATCTATGCTGCTTTTCTTTAATCTCGGAGGTGTGCCTGTTTTCATTCTACCTGTAACAAATCCCGCTGATTTCAAATTTTCAGCAAGTGATACTGAGGCAAATTCTCCTGCTCTTCCCGCAGGTATCTTTCTTGTGCCTATATGTATTAGACCGTTGAGGAAAGTGCCTGTTGTTAAAATAACTTTTTTTGCGTAAAATGCCGTGTCTGTTTCGTCTGTAACACCTTTAACCGAATTGTTCTCTATAATAAGATTTTCCACCATTGACTGCATTATGTGAATATTATCGGTTTGCTCGATCAAATGTTTGATTGTGAGCCTATACATTTGTTTGTCGCATTGAACACGTGTGCCTCTTACGGCAGGACCTTTGGATGTGTTTAAAAGTCTGAACTGTATGCCTGTTTTGTCGGCAACCTTAGGCATGAGCCCGCCAAGAGCGTCAATCTCTTTTACAAGATGACCTTTGGCAAGTCCGCCAATTGCCGGATTGCAAGACATTTGTCCTATTGTATCATTGTTGATATTGAAAAGCAGAACGGAGAGCCCGAGCTTTGCCGCCGCATAGGATGCTTCTATGCCTGCATGTCCTCCGCCTACGACAATAATGTCAAAATATCTCATAAAAAGTTTTATAAAATAAAAAACAATTAATTGCAACTTTTTTAAAATTCATTATTCCCCTGTTGCTGTTTTGTGAACAATATTATAAAAAGTTTAGAGGTTAAAAACTTTCGTGTCTTCATCTTTTCTTCACATTTAATCCGGTATAGAAAAACAATTATTTTTAACAAGGGTTATTATTATGAAAAGCAGATTTTATTTGGCATTGTTTATGGTTCTAACTTTTATATCTCTTTCGGTAATTTCCAGAACCGTTCTTCTTTTTTCATCTTTTAATTTGATAAATTTTTCCATTGTTTCGATTATGAAAATTTACAGTGTTGGAATATTATATGATTTTATTGCGGCAATTTATTTTGTTATTCCGTTTGCAATTTATCTTTTTTTGGTCCCGAGCCGATTGTTCGGACATAAAATCAACAGATTTTTAGTATGGGTATTGTTCTTTTTTCAAATCAACATTATTGTATTTTCATGTTTTGCAGAATGGTTTTTCTGGGAAGAATTCGGAAAAAGGTTTAACTTCATAGCAGTTGATTACCTTGTTTATACGCATGAAGTTATACATAATATTTTGGAATCTTACCCTGTTGGTTTTCTTTTAATTTCGGTTGTTATTCTTTCCGGCATAATATGTTACTTGATTTACGGAATAAGCGGCGGTTTCAAGAAAATTTTTGCACTTCAAGAAAGTTTTTTGCAAAGAGTGAAAATCGGAATATTTTTTATCATTTTACCTGTAATATTTTTTTATTCTTTTGACAAACAAAAGTTTTCAGAGATTTGTGTAAACGAATACAACAAAGAATTATGCAAGAACGGTATATATTCCGTTTTTTCCGCTTTTAGACACAATACTCTTGATTATGACGAATTTTATAAAACGGAAAATATAGGGAAAGTAATGAGCCATCTGAAAGAATTGCTGGGATTTAACGATAATTATGAAAAACATATAAGAAAAAAAGGGAAAGAATTCAGATATAACATTCAACTTATTATGGTGGAAAGCCTCAGTGCGGAATATATGGGAGCTTTTGGAGACAAACGCGGATTAACTCCCAATCTTGATAAATTAACCGAAAAATCGTTGTTTTTTAAAAATTTTTATGCTGTTGGCACAAGAACGGTTAGAGGGATGGAAGCTGTTGTTTTGTCAGCGCCCCCCACACCGGGGAGAAGCATTGTTAAAAGGCCTGATAATCACAATATGTTTTCTGCGGGATTCGTATTTAAAGAAAAAGGATATGAAAATAAGTTTATTTATGCTGGATTCGGATATTTCGACAATATGAACGATTTTTTTTCTCATAACGGATTTATTGCAGTTGACAGAACAGATTTTAAAAAAAACGAAATTACATTTTCAAATGCTTGGGGTGCATGTGACGAAGATCTTTTTAACAAAGTGTTGAAAGAGTCGGACAAATCATTTCAAAAAGGTAAACCTTTTTTAAATTTTATTATGACGACTTCCAATCACAGACCATATACATATCCGGAAGGAAGGATTAACATCCCTTCTCATACGGGAAGAGCCGGAGCAGTGAAATATACCGATTATGCAATAAATGATTTTTTGAGAAAAGCATCAGAAAAACCTTGGTTTAAAAATACCATTTTTATTATTGTAGCTGACCATAATGCTCATAGTGCAGGCAAAACTTCTCTTCCTGTATGGAGATATAAAATTCCGCTGATAATATTCGCACCATATATTGTCAAACAGGGAAAGGTTTTTAAATTGGCATCTCAGATTGATATAATGCCAACAATTTTTTCTCTTTTAAACTGGAGTTATATAAGCAGATTTTACGGAAAAGATATTTTGGGACAAAATTTCAATGAAAGAGCGTTTATAAGCAATTATCAGAAATTGGGATTTCTTAGAAATTCAAGGCTTACAATATTGACTCCGGATAAAAGAGCTGTTGAATATAAAGTGGCAGATGAAACTTTGCACAGTGTCAAATATGTTAAAATCAATCCTGTTAAAACGGATTTGTTCGATGCCATAACATTTTATCAAAGTGCAAATTATATGTATAAAAATCGTTTAACAGAAGAAGACCTTTGCACAGTAAAAAATGGTAAAAATTAATCCAATAGATAAGTAAATAAAAGTAACTATTTATAATGGATTCTTCCCCTTCGCTTTGCTGAAGGGTCAGAATGACTTTTTCGAGTCATTCTGAAGGAGCGTAGCGACTGAAGAATTCATAACCTATTAATATTAAAAGAAAAATTTACCATATTAATAGAAATGCCGTGCAAAGGTCTTGATATATAAAAAGTCATTGAGAATATTTGAGAAAAATGATAATAATTCTCAAAAAAAAGATATCAAGTGTCCAAAATGCATGGAAGAAAATTTGCTAACATAGAAATGTTGAATAGATTTTAAGAACGTACTTTTTACGATAATGTAGATAAATTAATAGATTGGTCAAAAATAGAAATAATATTAAAGCGTTATTACAAGAAGAACAAGAATGCGGTAGGTAATCCAGCATATCCAGCATTAAGGGTATTTAAGATATTAT
>CAZLFW010000024.1:0-3678 GCA_964559045.1 uncultured bacterium | reverse complement strand
GGAGGAAACATGAAAGCTTATATTGATTCTAAACTATTGGATATTGATACTTCAAAATTTAACAATCTCGAGGATTTAATTTACGAAGTAATGTCTAATCATACTGCTGGAGACAAACTTATCACAGAAGTTAAAGTGAATGATGTCACTTTTTCAGAAAGATGGCCCGGTGAGGCTAAAATTATACCTCTTGATAAAATAGTGAGAATTGATTTTATTACTTCTTCTATTGAGACAATAGCCTTGAAAATGCTTGAAGATATTCCTGCTCAAGTTGAGTCCATTACCAAAGGTTTGCTTGAAGCTGCAGAACTATACAGAGTCGCAGACGAGCAGGAGGCAAATCTAAATTTTATTAAAATTGTTACATCCCTGAGAGATTTTGTTAATTTTGTAACTCAATTAAAAAATGCAAATGTGATTCCGTGGGAAAAATTGGAAATAAAAGGTATGGATATTGATACTTACTATACAAGGATGATAAAATTAATAGATGAAATGCTTGACGTTCAGGAAGATGAAGATTGGATATTGCTTGCTGATTTAATAGAATACGAATTAGCGCCGATAATGAATAAGTGGAAAGAATTTTTAATGGAAGCAAAGAAAGAAATTAATGAAAAATAGAGGTTCTTAATTTGAAAGAAGCAATTTATCAGGGGCACGGACAAATTGAGTCTTATCCTGTTAACTCTGCTTTGTGGGGAGTAATTGCTCATGAGCAGAGACATGCCAATTTTAACAAGTATATTGCTTCAAACAGCAATGAAGAAGTGGAGCAGAGTGTTAAAATTTCAATTAGATTTGAGGATGGTCATCCTGTTCCCGTTGATGCTTATACCGAGGCAAAATTTAAAAAATCAGACTCGGAAGAAAATTTTTTAAAATTACTATTTGTTAACTTTAAAATTTCTAAAGCCAAAAAAGAGATTGCAGATGAAAAAAACAATAAAAACAATTTGTTTTTAAAACTCCAAATCTTGGAGAAAGAACTGCAAAACATAAAAAAGAAAATTTTTGACTCAAATGGTGTTTCTCGTCTTTTTGATTCTAAAAAAGAGTATGCAAAATTTTACGGTATTTTCGATTTTCAGAAATATAACATTCCACCTGTTGTGATACATAATCCGTTTATTTCTGGATATCTTGTTAATGAAGTTTTAAAAGAGCAATTCAAAGAATATGAGGGTAGTGAGCATAAAAAATTTTCAGATATTGTTGCTGAAAAAGAAGCTTACAAAACTTATCAGAAAGATATATGGGACAATTTGTTTGCAAAATTTTTATCGTTTCAAGATTTCCTCAATGATTTTAACATAAATTTTTTTAAGGTTGAAAATGATAATGAAGATTATTTTGACGTTGATATAACAGGTGATATTGAAAAAGAGGAAAATATTTCCTTGAATATTGAGCAGGTGGCAAAATCTTTTACGGTTTATTCCAAAAAGTTTGACGATGCTTACACTGCTTTGAATATTTCAGGCAAGGTTTACATTAACGGTGTTGAAGTTGACATTTCCACTTCTGATTCGTTGTATGATATTGCTCAGACAATAAACTGGGGTGAAGATACAAATGAGAACGGTGTCCTTGATTTTGATGAGAACGAAGATACAAACGGAAACGAAGAATTGGACGGAGGATCGAGAGAGCACGGAGTGTATGCATATATAGAAGATAACAGGCTTTATCTGAAAAATCTTGAAACAGGAGATAGAACAATTGTTATAACTGACAGTAACAATATTTTTCACGATTTTGAAATTATTAAAGAGAATCCAGTTAATGACGGAATATATTTTCCCAATGTTTTACAAAAAGGTGAAAATGCCGTTTATTCGGTTAACGGAAAAAATTATATATCGGAGGATAATTTTGTAAATTATAACGGTTTAACGATAAGTTTTCATGAACCAACTTCAGGTGAGAAAAGCTTTAAAGTATCTCAAGATAATGAAGGAGCTTATGAAAATATACTTTCTTTTGTTGATAACTACAACTATATTGTTCAATCTTTGAATAATGTCTTAACAGATGACAATATTGCAAATAAATTTACTCCGAAAATTATAAAAAGAGGATTAAAAATTGCCGTTTTTTCCGATGTTTCTTCAAATGATATAAAGGAGCTGGGTCTTGATTTAAAGGAAAACAAAGAAACTTTAAATGAAATGGAAGTCCTTTTTTTAAAGGAGAAAAAAAATTATAACAACAGCATTTACAAAAAATTGTTGAGTTTCGGTTTAAAAGACAATGACGACGAAACTATTTCCGTTGATTCTGGGACATTAAAAAATTCTATAAAAAAAGATTTTTCAAATGTAAAAGAGGTTTTTTTGTCTGAAGACGGAGTAATTGCAAGACTGAAAGATTTTGTAGAACAGGTTGTTGACGAAGATAACGGGATAATAAGTTTTCATTTGGATAGTTTAAGTTCGGAGGATTTGGAAAAAATAGAAACTTACTATAATAAGGAAAAAATTACCTCAGAATATCTAAGTGATAAATTGGAAGATATTATTTCCATTGTTGAAAGTCTTGATTAGGTATTTTTGGCTATTTTATGAAAAAACATATTAAACTTATTTACAAAGAAATAGAGCTTTATGAGAAATTATTGATACAAAACAACGATATACTTTTGGCATTGAATGCCTCGGATTTGGAGACAATTGAAAAAAAAATCGAAAATAAGGAAAAACTGCTTATTGAAATAAAAAAAATAGATGATGTTTTAACATTGCTTTGGGAAAATTGGGAGAGGTACAAGGATTTATTCACTGAAAAGGAAAAAGAGCCAATTAGAAATCTGAGAAAGCTCATAGGGGATAATTTAAAGATAGAAGATAATATAATATCTCAAATGAAAGAGAGATTAAAAACGAATAAAGCCAAAAAGAAAGAAATTGCACACGGTAAAAAAGTTTTAAATGCGTATCAGGGCATAAAGTCAAATATTTCCCGTTTTATAAACCAAAAGAGTTAAGCGGTGTAACACCGCTAAACTCTTAATTCATTCATGTCAAGTTTTGCTTCAGGGGATGTAGTTTGCCCTGCTTTTTCTTTTGTGACTTCCGAAATATTAATTTGCTCCCAAGCATCTTTTAAAGAAGAAAGTATGTTTATTACTTCATCAATCATTTTTCTGTTTTTGGACAAATTAGCTTTTACAAGATAGAAATAGAGAAAATTATATATTTTTCTTAAATTTACTGCAATTTCTCCGCCTTCTTGCATGTTTAGAGAGTTATTTAGCTCGTCTATTATATCTTGAGCTTTTGCAATATACATCCCTTTACCTGCCAAATCGTTTTTTTCAAGATATTGGGTGGCTGTTTTCAAATATGAAATAGCGCCTTCGTAGAGCATAACCACGAGCTTCAGTCTGTCCACCGTTGTTACCTGCATTTTTTGATAATTCATATAATTGTTCATTTTATCCTCCTGAAAAATATTCTTATGTTTTAGGATACGCAACTGTCGTGCCAAAAGATTATATCGGTGGTAGTTTGGCACTGGATAGATAGTTGGATTGCATTTGCATTTGTGCCACCATAGCTTCCATTTTCATGAACTGCGTTTTTAACCTGTCTTCAATTGCCGTTATCTTATCTATTTCCCTGTCAATCTTATCGTCAATATTATTAATAATTCCATTATAATTATCAATAAGAA
>CAZLFW010000023.1:0-4124 GCA_964559045.1 uncultured bacterium | reverse complement strand
GATTTGAATACAATTGAGAAAAATTCCGATATATTGACAATATGGGTTTGGACGGGAAAAAATTGGACAATCTGGAGCCCTTATGAAAATATAAAATCTCTTCTGGATAAATACGAAATTAAATTTTTGAAAAATTTGTCTCCTTATGAAGGTTTTTGGCTGAATGCCGCCACAACGGGAGAAATTATATTTAAAAATAATCCTTTGGAAGAAGATTTTAAAATTGTTTCATCTGCAAACAGCATATCAATATTTGACCCTATTGTTATTAATTTTTCTTTACCTCTTGGATTTACTGAAAAAGATATGAATGATTTCAAATTAATTTCCGTTATTGATAATTCTACCAAAGAATTTGTTACGGGCAAATTTTTGTTGTCCGAAGATAATAAAAGTGTGATTTTTTTTCCGCTGAATCCGTTTAAAACCGGCAATGAGTATACAGCCACAGTATCAAAACTTATAAAATCTTCAAGCGGCAAAATCCTCGGTTCTTATGCTGAACTGCCTTTCCATACCGATTATGCCGATAAACCGGTTGAATTAATATGTGACAATAATACAATTGTTGTAAATGAAAGCACTACACTCGGTTTTAAATTTAATTTGAAGAACTCTGATATTAAAAGCTTTTACTGGAAGATAAACGATAAAATTGTTCAAGGTATCAATCAAATAGAACCTGTATTTCAAAGTTATGGAGTCAATAAAGCTGAAATTGTGGTAAAAGACCGATATGGCAGGGTATTTAGAGCAAGCAAGGAGATTTTTGTTTTTAGAAACATTCAGAATGCGTTTTCAAACATGAGCCCTTTGCCTGTTTCTGTTGGTAATTTGCCAATTTGGGAGAAATATTCCGAGTCGGCTTTTCAATCCATTTTAAAAAAATATTCTTCTTACATTGTGTCGTCTTACTACGCAGAGCCTGAAAACACATCCCAACTTATTCCGGAAATGGGTGTAATTATAGTGGAAATGGATAAAAACAAAATTAAAGATTTTGTGAATAATTATTTTGGATATTCCAAAGCAAAGAGCAATTTGCTTGGTGTTGCGATTTTCAGGGGATTCCCCGCCATTTTAACCAAAAAAACAGTTGATAAGGATGTTTTTTTGGAAATATTAATCGAAGATGGGGATATAGATATAGACAGTTATTTTAACGGAGGTAAAGTTCGAGTAAAAAATACAGGGTTAAATCATATTCCCACTGTTATCAAAATCACGTTACGTGTGAACGATAATGTTACAAATGCTGTAAAAAACAAATTCGGTGTAAATTTGAACGGTTTTGACAAGTTAATGTATATTGATTTTAAAGAAGGTAAAATATTATATGCATTTCCTTCAAGTGTAAACGGTGCTTCCGTAAAAAAATCCGGTATTTGGGATACCCTTTGCGAATACGGCAGTGACATTGCCGGTGCTGCGGATACAGTAATTGATGCTGTGGAGCAAGTTTTTGACACAATAACCGATTATTTTTCGGACATTGCAGTTTCGGTGTTATCAGGATTGAAAGACTGCTATGAAAAAATCAGCGAATTAAATGTTTTTTCAAAGCTTGGCAATTTGAAAAACGAATATTCGTTAATAAAAGATAAACTTGCAGGTGTATACAATAAATTTCATACAGACGGAGCAAATGTTGTAAATTACGCTACCGACCCGGATAAATTAATGGAGAAACTGAAAGAGTTTCTTTCATCGGGAACAGGCTCGGTAAAAAGTGCAATAGATTTTTTCAAAGACAAGCTTCAAGACGGAGCCGGAGCATTCTCATCCGTTGCGGACAAGCTCATAGATAATCTCGATGACAATGTTGATGAAGCCGAAAATAATCTTAACGAATTTCTTAACGGCTTTATTGTTTTGAACAGTAATATGTTTATGAAATTTTCCGTTAATTCCGTTGGTGAGATACATCTCGATGTGAAACTGGGCACCGATGAAATTTCATTATCCATTGATACGATTAATCTTGTTTTAAATAATGTTGCCAACTGGTTAGACAGTATTAACAATTTTCCTCTGCAAGATTTGAAAAACAAAATCGAAAATATTAAAAACACCATTTATACCAGTGCTTCCGATTGGTATGAAGGCAAGCTTGAGATAGACTACGAGCCGGCAACAGATTTTTTTGACAAAGATTTCCGATTACTTGTAACTCTCGGTAAATATTATGCTTCACCTGAACTTTTTGTTTTTAAACTTTCTTTAAAACCTTCAAATCCCGAATTGATGATTAAAGCTTCTCCTTCTGTCAATGCGGATACATACGTTAAATGGGAATTTTCACCGTATTCGATTAAACCTCCCGAACCTTCTTCCGATAACAACACTTTACATGAGCTTTTCGGCACAATTGCAAATACTTTTACAACTGAAAACAGACCGTATCCTAACGGAAGGATAACTTTTCATACAAAATTTCTCGGTAAATTCGATACATTGATAACGGGAGAATTGCTTCCCGTTCCTTCTGTAACTGGTTCCGTGAAGGGAGGATTAAAATTGTCCCAATATGCGGGACTCGGTGGAGGTGTTGAACTGTCCGTGGGAGGGGGTATTTCAACTCCTGCGAATATAGGGCTTAATACCGTAAGTATACTGTCATCTTTGTTTGACAGCGCAATTTCTAATTTTTCGTTTAATGATTTTCATTTGTGTCCTTTTATGAAAAATATTGCAACAAACGTTTATAATTCTCCCGGTGTTCAAAGCTTTTTAAACAATATTAATTTTAGCCTTGATGCAGGTGTATCCGGGAAAATCGGAGCAGGCGCGGGAGGTTCCGAGGGCGGTGCAAGTGCCAATGTGGGCATTGGAGGAAGTTTCTCTTTAAACGGGAATTTAAGCACTGTTTTGTCCGTTTTAAACTTGGAACAGGGTGACAACTGTTTCATCTCTTTAAATACTATGAAATCAATGCTCGGCGGTTTTTCCGATCTGAGTTTAAAGAAAATTCCTCTTCTTTTTAAAGATAATATCGATAATTATATTGATTTACCTAACTTTTCGGAAAAATTTGCCCAATATTTTTCCGCTGCAATTAATTTTTCATTGTCTCAGGAAGTTCAGGCTAATCTCGGAGTCGGAGCTGACGCGTCTATAGGCGAAAGTTTAAGCTTCGGGGTAAACGGAGAATATATTTTAAATGCACTTTACAGTTTTCTTCAAAGCCCGGACGACTCTCAGAGTTTTATAGAAAAATTTGACCATTCCACAATATTTCCCGAAATAAGTTTTGCTCTTTCAAGCGGGGGAGAAATAGAATTCGGCGCAGATGCTCTTCTGTTTTTCAAACAGGCGGTGTCCATGACATTTCAAGTATTACAGGGCAAAATAGTGATTACTTCCAATCCTTTTTTGGCAAATGTTCAATCAAATTACAATTTGACTTATTATCCTTCTGTTATTTTATCAACAGGTGATGCCAATACAAAAACCGCAACATTTAATGCAAGCATAAAAACCGAATCCGGAACAACGATAACCTCATATCAATGGAAAATTGACAATGTAACATTTTCTTCAACAGGTGCATATTCCAATATGTTCAGTGTGAATAATGTAAATCAAAACGCTTTATCCGTAAATTTTTTCAACAAAGGAGAGCATTTTGTTTCTATAGGTATTACGGATAATTTGCAAAGAACTTCCGAAGCTTTTTACACTTATGTTGTTGCCAACACTCCTCCTGAAAAACCTGTGATAAATTTAAACGAGGTTAATGTAAATGTAGGCGAGCATATCTATTTTGATTCGTCAGATGCCGATAATGACAATATTACTTTTGAATTTGAAATTTCAGAATCCAATGATTTTTCAAATATTGTTTACAGTGACAATCTATCGGTGAAATGGTTGAAAATACCCTCTTTGACTCCCAAAACATACTATTTGAGAATAAGAGCTTTTGACGGAGAAAATTATTCGGAATGGAGCAATGTAGCACAATTTACAATTAACCTGCCAGTTCCTTCAATATCATGCGAATATAAAAAATCAGGAGATAAAAAAACATTGCAAGTGTCGGTTAATCCGAATACTAATTTGCAAAATTTAACATACATTGTTACAATTTGGCAGGAAAACGGAAGCTCTGCAATAGGGAATAC
>CAZLFW010000022.1:0-12327 GCA_964559045.1 uncultured bacterium | reverse complement strand
AAAGCTCCTACTTCTTATTAAACTCCTCACTGCTTCATCTTCCTCATCTGGAACATTCACTATTGTCAAATCTCCCCTACTGTAATATCTTGACAAATTTATCGCATCTGTTTTATCTGTCTTTACTTTTTTACCAGGTTTCACCGGAATCAGGGACGGTGCTATTACTTCACATTCTATGCCTCTTTTCCTCAATTCCCTGCATAAACTATATCCTATATACGTTGCTTCATAACATATTCGAAACTCTTTACCTTTTTCTTGCAACTTTTTTAAATATTTCAATAATGCTCCTATTGTTGGTCTTACCCTAAATATCTCTGTTTTACCTGTTCTTGAATTAAATATTGCTCCTGTAAAAAAATTATCATCGACATCTAAACCAATATGTAGTATGTCTCTTCTCATGGATGACCTCCTTTTAAGTTTTCGTGTTTTTTAACACAATTCTTATAGGGTAACCAGCCCCAGATTACAAGAGGTCATCCATAATATCTGAAGGAGCATAGCGACTGAAGAATCCATAAGTTATTATTATCAAATAAAAATTTTAGCATATCATTGAAGATGCTGTGCAAAGATCTTATATAAAAGAATACAAAAAATAACTTGTAATTTATTGAAAAATTCTTTATCTAAACATCTGTTCAGAAAAATTAAATAATAAACGATTACGAAGGAGTTAATAATGGGAAAAGTTTTGATTTCATATTCCACAAAAGGCGGGAATACTGAAAAACTGGCATTTGCAATAGCCAAAGGTGTTGAGTCGGTAGAAGGTTTTAAGGCTATAGTGAAAAGAGCCAAAGACACAAGCACAGATGATATGGTTAATGCTGACGGAATTGTAATAGGCTCTCCAGTGTATTTCGGCTCTGTTTCGGCAGAAGTAAAGGAGCTGATAGACAGAAGCGTTTCGGTTAGAAGAAAATTAAACAATAAAGTGGGAGCTGCATTTACAACTTCAGGGCATGTTACAGGCGGAAAAGAACTTACAATGTTTTCGATTATAGCTGCCATGCTTATACATGAAATGATAATTGTGGGAGATCCCATTAATGCCGGGGGGCACTTTGGAGTTGCATCCACAGGCGCGCCAACAGCTTCTGACGAAAACAATGCGGAAGCATTGGGTAAAAGAGTGGCTGAAGTTATAAAAAAGTTGCACGGATAGCAAAATGTTGAAAACCAATGGAAGTATAGATAAATTAGTTCCTTATAAACCAGGAAAGACAATTGACGAAATTAAAAGGATTTACGGGCATAAAAAAATAATAAAACTTGCATCCAATGAAAATTCTTTCGGCACATCTCCGAAAGCTGCGGATGCAATTAGAAATTTTATTGAAAAAGCCAATCTTTACGCAGACGGCTCATGTATTGAATTACGTAGTAAAATTGCAGAAACAACAGGTGTTCATTACGACAATATCACAGTGGGTAACGGCTCAAATGAATTAATAGAGCTGCTATTCAGAGCGTATATACAAAAAGGAGACAATATAGTATCTTGTTCTCCTACTTTTTCCTTTTACAAAATCTGTTCACAAACCACATTTGGAGAATTCATTGAAGTGCCCCTTGAAAATTACGCTTTCTCTCTTAACAACATTTTAAAAATTATAAATAAAAACACAAAAGCAGTTATTATCTGCAACCCAAATAATCCCACCGGCACTGTAATTAAAAATACCGAATTTCAAAATTTTATTGAAAAAATGGACAGGAATATTCTTGTTGTAATTGATGAAGCGTATTTTGAATTTATGTCTGAAAAAAACAAATTAAACTCAGTTGAGCTGATAAAAAAATTTCCTGAAAAAAACATTGTTATTTTACGGACATTTTCCAAAATTTACGGTTTATCTGCTTTAAGAGTTGGATATGGAATTTCAAACAGAAAAATTGCAGATGTGCTAAATAAAGTGAGACAGCCGTTCAATGTAAACGGTTTTGCCCAAATTGCCGCTTCCGCAGCACTTGACGATTCGGAATTTTTAAATAAAACATTGCAAGGAATAAAAGAAGGGAAAGAGTATCTTTATAACGAATTTGAGAAACTCGGAATTTTTTATTTGCAAAGCGAGGCAAATTTCGTATTTTTCAAACTGAATTATGACAATGATCTTATTTTTGAAGAATTTCTTAAAAAAGGGATAATTATAAGGTCGTTAAAAAGTTTCGGATACAATGACGCTTTAAGGGTAACCGTAGGCACAATGAAAGAAAATGAGCAATTTGTAAAATCTTTACAAGAAATTTTATCGGAGAACAAATGAAATATACACGTTTAAAATACGACAAACTTCAGACGTATTCTATTAAAAAGAGAAAAAGCAAAGTTTCTGTTAAAAATTTTTTTAATTTTAACGGTAACGGTTTTTTGGAACAACTTCCGGATATCCTTGCGGGCAAAGACTTGAAAGATATTGTTGAAGCTGCTGTTGCAGCCAAGAAAAACAACAAAAAGCTGGTTATTGCAATGGGTGCGCACGTTATCAAAGTTGGACTCTCACCGCTGTTAATAGAATTAATGAAAAAAGGATTGATTGATTTGATAGCTGTTAACGGAGCATGTATTATTCACGATACTGAAACAGCAATGCACGGAGAAACATCTGAAGATGTGGAATCTGCGATAAAAGACGGCAATTTTGGCATGTGCGACGAAACAGGAGTTCTTTTAAATAATGCAATTAATCAAGGATACAAGGACAAAATGGGTCTCGGAGAAAGCGTAGGGAAATTTCTTTATGAAAGCAATTTCAAATATAAAGATTATTCAATTACCCAAAATGCGTATAAATACAATATTCCCGTTACTGTTCACGTGGCTGTGGGAACAGACATTATCCACATGCACCCTCATTGCAGCGGCGCAGCAGTGGGAGAAACCAGCCTAACTGATTTTAAAATTTTCTGCAATATTATAAAAGAGTTGCAAAACGGCATATATTTTAATATAGGCTCTGCTGTTATTTTGCCTGAAATATTTTTAAAAGCAGTTACTCTTGTTAGAAACTTAGGTTACGAGCTTAACAAATTTACCACTGTAAATCTTGATTTTATAAAACATTACAGGCCTGTCTCCAATGTTGTGCAGAGACCAACGAGCAACGGCGGAAAAGGCTTTAACATTACGGGACACCATGAGATAATGGTGCCTTTGATTTTTCTGAATATATTAAATAAACTGGAGGAATAAATAATGGATTTTAAAGACACTTTGAACTTACCTCAAACAGATTTTCCAATGCGTGCCAATTTGGCGAAAAGAGAGCCTGAAATGCTTGAAAAATGGGAAAAAGAAAAACTTTACGAAACAATCATCGAAAAAAGAAAAAATTGCCCAAAATATATCCTTCACGATGGTCCCCCTTATGCAAACGGACACATTCACATGGGACACGCATTAAACAAACTCATTAAAGATTTTATTATTAAGTATAAAACAATGAAAGGCAATTACAGTTATTACACTCCTGGATGGGACTGCCACGGACTTCCAATTGAACATCAAGTGGATAAAAATCTTGGCAGAGAACGTTTTACAAAGCCTATTTCCGAAAAAAGACAGCTTTGCAGAAAATATGCGGAAAAATTTATTGAAATTCAGAAAAAAGAGTTTAAACGTCTCGGAGTGCTCGGTGATTGGGATAATCCCTACCTCACAATGAACTACGAGTATGAAGCGAAAATAGCAAGAGAACTTGGAAGGTTTTTTGAGAATAATGCAGTTTACAAAAGAAAAAAACCTGTTTACTGGTGTGCATCGTGTATTACAGCTCTTGCAGAAGCTGAAGTTGAATACGGAGACCATACGTCACCTTCAATATACGTTAAATTTAAGGTTAAAGACGGCAAAGGCAAACTTGACTCGGAAAATTGCAGCATTGTTATATGGACAACAACACCTTGGACAATTCCTGCAAATCTTGCAATTGCCCTTCATCCTGACTTTGATTATTCTATTGTTAAAACAAACGGTGAAAAGTGGGTTATTGCTTCGGAATTAATCGAATCGTGCATGAAAACATTTGGAACAGAGAATTATGAAATTATTAAAACCTACAAAGGCAAAGACCTTGAAAATATCATTTGCGTTCATCCTTTTATAGAAAGAGAGTCTCTTGTTATTCTCGGAAATCACGTTACACTTGAATCAGGGACAGGCTGTGTTCATACTGCACCGGGGCACGGGCAGGAGGACTATGAAATTGCACTTCAATACGGCATTGACATATTGACCCCAGTTGATGATAACGGGAAATTTACCAAAGAAGTTCTTGTTGACGATTTGGAAGGAATGTTTGTTTTTAATGCAAATAAAAAAGTTATAGATATTTTAAAAGAAAAAAACGCTCTAATTAAAGAAGAGGATATTACACACTCGTATCCTCATTGCTGGAGATGCAAAAGCCCGATTATTTTCAGAGCAACTTCTCAATGGTTCATTTCAATGGATAAAAACAATTTGCGTGAAAAAGCTTTAAACGCAATAAACAATGAGGTCAAATGGATTCCCGAATGGGGGAAAGAGCGTATTTACAATATGATATCAGGAAGACCTGACTGGTGCATCTCAAGACAACGTTCGTGGGGAGTTCCCATAACCGTTGCATATTGTAAAAATTGCAACGAAATTATAGCAACAAAAGAACTTTTCAAAAAAGTTTTTGAAATATTTTCCAAAGAGGGAGCAGACGCATGGTTTAAGAGAGATATTAAAGATTTTCTTCCTGAAAATTTTAAATGCCCTAAATGCGGCTCGGAAAAATTTTCAAAAGAGAAAGATATTCTTGACGTGTGGTTTGATTCGGGCTCCTCTTTTGCCGCTGTATGCGAGGACAACAAATTGCTTAAATTTCCTCCTGACATGTATCTTGAAGGCTCTGACCAACACAGGGGCTGGTTCCACAGTTCTTTGTTAATATCAGTGGCAAACAGGGGGATTCCTCCTTACAAAGAGGTATTGACCCACGGATTTGTTGTTGACGGTGATGGTAAAAAAATGGCTAAATCAGCAGGCAATGTTATTGCTCCAGAAGAAATAATAAAGCAATACGGTGCCGAAATATTAAGACTGTGGGTTGCTGCTCAGGATTACAGAGACGATATTAGAATTTCCAAAGAGATATTAAAAAGGGTTACAGAAAGCTACAGACGAATAAGAAACACTTTAAGATACCTGCTTGGGTGTTTAAACGATTTTAATGAGGAAAAAGATTCAGTTGAATATAATAACATGACAGACATTGACAAGTGGATACTTTTAAAGCTTAACAGGCTTGTAAAACGTGTTGAAAAAGCTTACGATAATTTTGAATTTCATGTTGTCTACCATGCTGTTCACAATTTCTGTGTTGTGGATTTAAGCAATTTTTACCTTGATGCACTGAAAGACCGCATGTATGTTGAACTGAAAGACTCAAAAGAGAGAAGATCCGCCCAAACTGCAATGCACAAAATTATTTCCGCAGTTATCAGGTTAATAGCTCCTGTTCTGAGTTTTACCGCAGACGAAGCATGGAGATTCTTTAAAGGAGAGAATAATTCGGTGCACATTGAAAAATTCCCTGAAACTAACGATAGTTACGAAAATACAGAGATTGAAGAAAAATACGACAGATTAATAGCCTTAAAAGAGCTTGCTTCAAGGGCACTTGAAGATGCAAGAAAGGAAAAAATAATAGGCCACTCTCTTGATGCAAAAGTAAAGGTTACTTTTAACAACAAGGATGATTTTGAGTTTTTTAAAAACAACTCTGAAGAGTTTGCAATGATACTGATTATTTCATCGTTGGAAATTCTTTTTGATGAAAATGAGGGAAACACGTGTATAAAAGTTGAAAGAGCTTCAGGAGAAAAATGTCAAAGATGCTGGAAATATGACAATCATGTATCAGAAGACAAAGACAGAGTATGTGAACGTTGTAGAAAAATATTAAATGAAATAAAGAAATAAAAAAAAGAGCAGAGTTTTTCTCTGCTCTTTTTCAGTTTTTCACATATTAACCTAATAGCTGCAAAGCAAGTTGAGGCAAAGAGTTTGCCTGTGCAAGCATTGCAACACCTGACTGAGCAAGAATCTGGTTTCTTGTAAATTCAGTCATTTCTGTGGCAACATCAATATCGGAAATCCTTGATTCTGATGCCTGCAAGTTTTCAGCCTGAATGGTAAGATTGGTAATTGTGTTCTCAAGTCTGTTCTGTAATGCACCGAGAGAAGCTCTGATTTTGTCTTTTGAGACAATGGCATCATCCAATGCTGAAAGCGCACTTTGAGCAGCAGTCTGGGTGCTAATTGAATAGCCTGCACCTTCTGCAGAGTTATTTCCTATACCGAGAGAAGATGCTGTTGAACTGTTAATTGCAATGTAGTAGTAATCTTCTGCAGAACTGTTGCCTGTACCAAAGTGAACTTTTAAAGGACCTGTTGCATCCATTGATGATCCGCTATGGTCATCGCCCCAGCTTGCAGGGTTAACACTTGAAGAAGACAATGAACCATCAAGCAGTTTCAACCCGTTAAAATCCGTTGCATTTGCAATTCTTGTAATCTCTGATGCCATTTGCTGATACTCAGACTCAATCATAAGTCTCTGGGTAGAGGTATAAGTACCTGTTGCAGCTTGTTCTGCAAGTTCTTTCATTCTTATGAGCTTTTCATCAATAACACTTAAAGCTCCATCAGCAGTTTGGATCATAGATATTGCATCTTGGGCGTTTCTAATACCTTGATTAAGGACACTAATGTCTGACCTCATTAATTCCCTAATTGCCAAACCTGCAGCATCATCAGCAGCACTGTTGATTCTTAATCCAGACGACAGTCTCTGTGTGGATGTTGCCAACCTGTTGTACGAAAACTGCAAATTATTTGCAGCATTCATAGCCATCATGTTGTGATTAATTACTAAAGCCATTTTTTCCTCCTTGTTTTGTTTTTAAAGCTTCCATGCCTTTGATTATATATTCGGACAATATAAAAAAAACTTTAGCTTTTTTTATAATTATAAAAGATTTAAAGACTTCACACTCTATTTTTAAGCTTAAACTTGTAAGGAAAATGGTTTTTGCTTGGTTTCAATGATGCTTTTATATGATTTTTGACAATGCGGGATGCGAATGTATAATGCAAAAACAATCTTTAGGTGAAAAATTTTTTGGCTTAAATCCCTCAAAATAATAGCTTTATAACCATATATCCTTTATATGATAGGGATGAATGCAATAGAAATACTTCTATTTTATTGATATTTTCAAGATAATAATAGCAAACAATATATTCTTGTAATTATTTGCATCCTGAAACTACAGTTTTAACTGTAAAATTAACAGAGTTTAAAGAATACTCCACATAACAGTTAGACTGCATTGTAAATTTTGCATTAGCCGAGTTATCATTATCAGAACCAGCTGAAAAAACGAATTTTTCAGGATTAAAATTAACAGCATTATTAATACCGCCGTTGGATTCACTGGGGTATCCCGGAGATTTTGTTCCATTATATATTTTTATTTTTTTACCTTCTATTAGAACCGTCTCTGATGGAGCAAGCAGCCATTTTCCGTGTGCAATTGTAGCTGCAGAACTTACTGCACCTGCAAGAGCCTTAACAGCAGATCTTCTCGCTTTACCTGACATATTGGCAAACCTTGGAATTGCAATGGCTGACAAAATACCAAGAATTGCAATTACAACTATCAGCTCAACAAGAGTAAAACCCTTTCTCATTGTAAAAATCATTTTATCCTCCAATATTTTTTTACTTTTAAACATACTAAAAATATGTTATAAAACCGTGTTTAATATAACCGTTACAGAAAATCAAGGAGTTAATTTTGAACATTGAAAAATTTAAACTTGGTGATTTGTTAATCAAAAAAGGCTTAATCACGGAAGTTCAGCTTAAAGTTGCCCTTGAAGAGCAAAAGGTAAAAAATAAACGTCTTGGAGAAGTTCTTGTAGATCTTGGATACATTGATGAAAAAAAGTTAATAGAATCTATTTCTGAGCAGTTAAATATAAAAGTTATCACAGCAAAGGACATCACTGTTACTCCTGAATTAAAAAATATTATAAATGAAAGCAGAGCTCTTAGGTTGCATGTCCTGCCTGTAAAAGTAGAAAAAAATGTTATTCATGTCGCAACAACCAATCCTACAGATATTATAGCTCTTGATGAAGTTGAAAGAACAGTTAACAAAGAACTTGTAGTATATATTATTTCAAAACAGGATTTTTTAACTCTTTTTTCAAAAATTTATTCAACTGAGGACAATTTATATAAAATTGCAAAAAACATAGAAGATAAAATTTTGGAAGCAGGAGCTGATGAAAAATTTTTGGAAAAATTAGCAGAAGAGACACCTGCAATACAGCTTGTTGACAATATTATTAAAAAAGCTATTTCTGAAAAGGCAAGTGATATTCACATAGAAGCAGAAGAGGATATTCTACGGATAAGATTCAGAATAGACGGGATGTTACATGAGGTTCTAACTCTTAATAAAGTTCTTTACGCTCCTATTATTTCCCGAATTAAAATTATATCAAATCTCAATATTGCGGAAAAAAGACTGCCACAAGACGGTAGATTTAAGGTAAATCTCAAAGGAAAAGATGTTGATTTTCGAGTTTCAACGTTGCCTACTATTTTTGGAGAAAAAGTTGTTATGAGAGTGCTTGATAAAAGTCAGGATCTTTTAGATCTTAATAAATTAGGCATTGATAGATATAATTTTGAAATTTACAAGTCCATTATTGACAAGCCTAATGGTATAATTTTGATTTCTGGTCCTACAGGAAGCGGGAAAACTACAAGCTTATATGCAACGTTAAATTATTTAAATTCAATGGAAAAAAATATTATTACAGTTGAAGATCCTGTTGAATACAAATTTAAACTTATTAATCAGGTGCAAATTGATGAAAAGATTGGTTTAACTTTTGCCGGTGCACTTAAATCTATTCTCAGACAAGATCCTGATATTGTAATGATAGGGGAAATAAGGGATAAAGAAACTGCAGAAATAGCAATACAGGCATCTTTAACAGGCCATCTTGTTTTATCTACCATTCATACCAATGATGCAGTGAGCAGTGTTACAAGGTTAGTAGACATGGGCATAGAACCTTTTCTTGTATCTGCTTCAATTATTGGAGTAGTATCCCAAAGACTGGTTAGAAAAATTTGTGAAAATTGCAAGGAAAGTTTTATTTTTGAAAAAGAATTTATGGATGATATTAATATTGAAACTGAAGAGGACAGTATTGAGCTGTTCTGGGGAAGAGGATGCAATGAGTGCGATGGAACAGGTTACAAAGGACGTGTTTCTATTTTTGAAGTTTTAAAAATAACAAGAGAGCTTAAGGATGTGATTAGCAAAAATGAAACAGCAGCCACTATTAAAAAAATTGCTGTGTCACAAGGTTTTAAGCCTATGTATAATTCAGGCATGGAATTTGTCAAAAAAGGGATCACCACAATTGAAGAAGTGATGAGAGTTACAATAATAGAACAGGAGTAGCTTAATTATTATGCAAGACAAATTTTTTTACAAAGCTGTGGATAAACATGGGAAAACGTTTACCGGCATTATTGAGTCTGCAGACGAATTTGAAGCAGAAATGCTACTTTTAGAAAAAGGTCTAAATATTGTTTTAATAAGAGGTGCAAATGTATTTGATAATTTAAATGAAAAATTTGAAAAACTGAAAGAAAAACTCACTCCTGTGACACTTACTGACCTAATTGTTTTTACAAGACAATTTGCAACTTTATATTCTGCAGGAATCCCAGTGCTAATGAGCCTTGAAAGGCTCAAAGAACAAACGTTGAATCCGAGATTTAGAAAAATTATGGAAGCAATAGTTGAAGATGTAAGAGCAGGAAGCTCTCTTCATTTTTCATTTGCTAAACACAAACATATTTTTCCTCCGCTATACATAGGAATGATAAAAGTGGGAGAAGAAGGTGGGGTTCTTGATATTATATTGCAAAGGATTGCAGCTATTTTGGAAACACAAATGGAAACTCAGAAAAGAATTAAAACAGCCACACGTTACCCTAAAATGGTTATTATTTCTATTGTTGTGGCATTTGTATCATTAGTTACTTTTGTCGTGCCTAAATTTGCAACACTTTTTTCAAAATTTAAAACTGACCTTCCGCTTCCTACTAGAATTTTAATATCAACCAATGAAATTTTTAAAAGTTACTGGTGGCTTGGAGTAATTTTAATTGTTGCAGCAATTTTTATATATAAAAAAATAAGAAACAATGAAAAAGGAAAACTAATAATAGACAAAATAATTCTCAAAACTCCCATTGTAGGTAATCTGTTAAGCAAAATATACATAGCAAGAATAGTTAGAATTCTCGGATTGCTTTACAAAAGCGGTATTTCAATAATCACAGGCTTTGAAATTGTGTCAGCAGTTACTGACAATGAAACTTTTAAAAATGAAATATTGAAAATACGTAATTCAGTTTCTACAGGTTCAAGCATTAACGTTGCAATAAGAAGTTCTGAAATTTTCCCGCCAATTGTTGCTGACTTAATATCAGTTGGAGAAGAAACAGGTTTGCTTGATGACATGCTTTTTAAAATTGCTGATTATTTTGATGAAGAGTCTGATTATTTAATAGGTAATCTTTCAAGTGCTGTTGAGCCTGTACTCCTTTTTTTTGTTGCAATGATGGTGCTACTGCTTGCACTTGGCGTATTTCTGCCAATGTGGAATATTGATAAAGTTTATGGATAATAGCATGAAAAAAATTTTATTATTCTTTCTTTTTATATTCTTGCTAATTAATCCTTTGTTTTCAAAAACTCTTGTTGTTGATGATAATTATCCAAGAATGTGTGAGAATGGTAGTTGCCAAGGTTTTTTCTGTTTTGGGCCTTTTGGCAAATATCATAATTATAAATATATTAAAGATGCAATTAGCCATGCTGGAAAAGGAGATACAATAAAAATATGCAAAGGAAATTATAAAGAATCTGTAATAATTGAAAAAGATTATCTAACAATTAAAGGGGCTATAGATGTTTCTAAACCATCAGATGTTAATTGGATTTATAGTGGCACTGTTATTCAAGTTGGTTCATGGGCACATACAACACGAAATTTAAAATTAAATAAAATTTCAATATCTTCTGTTAGTAATTCTAACAGTAATAAAACAATAAACATTTTAAAAGCATCAAAAGAAATAATTTTTGATAATTTAGCAATAAACACAAATTCAGGTAATGCAATATATTCTGGATACAGTGTTGATAAAAATTTAAAATTTACATTTAAAAATTTATCCTTTAAATTAAAAAAAGCTTCAGCAATTAATTTAGAGAAAGGAAAATATATTAATATTTCAAATATATCCATAGATTCTAATGGGTATAGCGATTCATCAAAAGCTATTTTTACTGGTTGGGGTTTCTTAAGTAATTCAATTTTTAATTTTGAAAACCTAAAAATAACAATTGATAAAGGAACAGGTTTAAAAATATCAAAATGTAAAAATATTAATTTGAATACGTTATCTATAAATAATTCTACAGCAAATGGCGTATATATAGATAGTGGAGTTGTTGGAGATCTATCATTTGAAAATTTTGAAATTTATTCAAAAAAAAATTATGCTATTTTTGTTAACAAAGGCAAAAACATATTTATGAATGAAATAAAGATAAAAGGAGATGATGAAAATAGTAAAGGTATAAAATTTAATTGGGGAGTATATGGAAATTATGAATTAAAAGATTGCAGTATCTCAGTTGGCGCAGATGGTCTTTCTATTGCAAAAGGAAAAAGCGTTGCAATTGACAATATTACAATTAATACCAGTAGTGAGAATAATAATGCTGGTATAAAATTTGACTGGAGTAATTTTGTTAAAATATCAATTTTAAATAGTAATATTAGTTCTAATAGTAATGGAATAATAGTTAATGGTGCAAAAAAACTAACAATAGAATCCACAAAAATCATTTCAAAAGGAGAAAATTCTGTAAAAATAAATACTAATGTAAAAAAGTTAGTTTTAAAGAACTGTTGTATTTTTAATAACTCAGAAAATAAATCAAGTTATGGAATTAATATTTATAACTGGAAAAATAGTATAACTATAAATAATAACTGCATTTATTCAACTAATGGTTTTTTTGCAAGAGATTCAAAAAATACTCATAATTGGAAAGGCAATTATTGGAATGGCATTACTGATAAAGATGGCGATGGAGATATAGATTATTTGGATAATAACAGAATTGGGAAATGGGTAAGAGATTCTTCGCCCCTTTCATCATGTCCAAATA
>CAZLFW010000021.1:0-8168 GCA_964559045.1 uncultured bacterium | reverse complement strand
TACCGCTTTCTTTTAATTTTTCCTGTAAATATTCTCTTTTTTTTATTCTAACGGAATATTGCGCCCAAACCGAAGTTCTGCCCTGTTTTACCTTAGGCAAAATCAAATCAGCTCCTTTTTCTTTGAAAAGAAAATTATATTTTTCCGCAACTTTTTGCCTTAGCCCTATTTCTTCTTTATAATGAGGAAACTTCGCCAGTAAAACAGCAGCCTGCAACGTGTCCATTCTCGCGTTAAATCCAATGTATCGATGAAAATATCTTTTTGTCTGCCCGTGGACTCTAATGCTTTTTATCTTATCCGCAAGCTCGTCATCCGAAGTAAAAACCGCTCCTCCGTCACCGTAACATCCGAATGGCTTTGCAGGAAAAAAACTGGTGCATCCTACATCACTTAAATTACAGCTTCTCTTTCCTTTATAAGTCGCTCCGAAACTTTGAGCAGCATCTTCTATAACCTTTAAATCGTATTCTTTAGCCAACCGGTTAATTTCATCCATATCCGAAGGCTGTCCGTATAAACTTACGGGAATTATCGCTTTTGTCCTTTTTGTTATCTTTTCTTCAATTAGGGTAACATCTATATTGTAAGTTCCCTCTTCTATGTCAACAAAAATAGGAATAGCACCGAGCAAAGATATAATTTCCGCGGTTGCTATAAATGTAAACGGCGTGGTTATTATTTCATCCCCCGGTTTAATATCAATTCCTTTTAATGCAAGTATAAGTGCATCGGTTCCGCTTCCGCACGAAATACAATATTCGGCTCCGGTGAAAGAGGATAATGTTTCTTCAAGCTCACCTATTTCCGGACCCATTATATATTTTGAAGAGTTTAAAACCTTGCCTATCCTATCGTCTATTTCTTTTTTATATTTTTGGTATTGCATTTGTAAATTTGCAAAATCTATTTTCATCGGTTATGACCTTCCCCTGTTTTTTTGGAGCAACTGTCTGGCAATAAAAAAGTTTTTGCGGCTTTTAAAGCCAAAATGTAAGAATATGTGCCGAAACCTGAAATAACTCCTTCCGCAATATCGGAAAAATAAGACTTGTGTCTGAAATCGTCTCTTGCAAAAACATTGGAAATATGGACTTCTATAAAAGGTATTTTAACGGCGAGAAAAGCATCTCTCAATGCAATGCTCGTATGGGTGTATGCCCCGAGATTTGCAATGATAAAATCTGTTTTGCCGTAACATTTTTGAACAATGTCTATTAATTCACCTTCCGAATTGCTCTGAAATATCTCAACATGAATTCCGAGAATGTTACTTTCTTTTTTTATTTCAGTGCATAACTCGTCATAATTTTTATCTCCGTAGACTCCAATTTCTCTCTTTCCGAGAAAATTAATATTTGGTCCGTTTAAAACCGTTATTTTCAAATTAGCCTCCATATTTTGGTTCAGGGTTCAAAGCCAAAAAAAGTCGTTAGTCTATAGATTAGTCTATAGATATTCTAATTCATGGTTATTCGTAGTTATTTATAGTTATTTGTTGCTTAAAATTCAACATTACTAACAACTAAAAACTACATATACAATCCACCGTTTATATTCAAAATATGACCGGTAATGTAATCAGACATTGAAGAAGCAAGAAACAAGACACCTTCTGCAATTTCTTCGGGCTTTCCTATTCTTGACAATGGTATGCTGCTTTTTATTTCATCAAGCACCTTGCTTTCGGCGGTTTTTGTCATTTCAGAGTCTATAAAACCGGGAGCAACTGCATTAACGTTAATGTTTCTTGAGGCAAATTCACGTGCAAGAGCTTTTGTTAATCCTATTAATCCCGCTTTGGATGATACGTAATTAGCTTGTCCCTGATTACCCATCTCTCCCACAACGGAAGTTATATTTATAATTTTGCCCGAGCGTTTTTTTATCATCCCTCTTGCAACGGCTTTTGACATTAAAAATGCACCTTTTAAATTGACATTTAACACTGTATCCCAATCATTTTCTTTGATTCTGAAAATTAGATTGTCACGTGTAATACCTGCATTATTAACAAGTATGTCTATTATTTTAAATTTTTCCATTGCAAGTTTAACCATATTTTTAACATGCTCTTCATTTGACACGTCTCCTTCAACGGAAAGAAATTCACATCCTTGTTTTGAAAGCTCATGCTCCACATTTTTTAAATTTTCTTTTTTGGTTGCATTAATCACCAGTTTTGCACCGTTTTCTGCAAATTTTAGGGCAATCGCCTTGCCTATCCCCCTTGAAGCTCCTGTAATAAAAGCAACTTTATTATGAAGCATTTTTAACCTCTTTTTCTATTTTATTTAAATTAGCATTGTTTTCAAGGTTTAATACTTTTATTTTTCTGTTTATTTTACGCATTAATCCGCACAACACCCTTCCGGGACCAAACTCTATAACTCTTGAAACATTAAAATCTTCCACTATTCTTTTCATTGAATCTTCCCACTTAACAGCATTGCTAACCTGTTTAACCAGTAAATCTCTCAAAGTATTTTTGCTGTAATTCGGGAGTGCATCAACATTTGATATAACGGGAATCTCAGGGTCCGAAATTTGGACATATTCAAATTGAGATGCTAACTTTTCAGCAGCAGGCTCCATTAATTTGGAATGAAAAGGAGCACTTACCGCAAGTTTAATCGTTTTTACCGCACCTTTAATTCTTGAAATTTTACTTGCAGCATCAACACCTTTCACATATCCGGAAATAACAATTTGTCCGGGACAATTATAATTTGCAGGCTGAACATAAGCTTCATCAGCAGCTTCATAGCAAGCTTCTTCAACTTTTTCCCTGCCGAGCCCCAGTATTGCAGCCATTGTGCCTATACCGAGAGGAACTGCGGACTGCATAAATTTACCTCTTGCTTTTACAACTTTAACAACATCGAAAAATTTTAAAGCTTTGGAAACAACCAATGCCGAATACTCACCGAGAGAATGTCCTGCAAGGGCAACAGGCTTAATGTTGAAAAGCTGTTCGTAAACCTTGTAAGCAGCATAACTAACCGTTAATATTGCAGGCTGTGCATACTCTGTCAAAGAAAGTTTTTCAGCAGGTCCTTCAAAACATAATTTTTTCAAATCCATTTGCAGAGATTCGTTTGCTTCGTGAAAAACGTCTTTGGCAATCTGAAAATTATCGTAAAGCTCTTTTCCCATGCCTACGTATTGTGAACCTTGTCCCGGAAAAAGATAAGCAATGTTTTCCATTTGCATACCTCCGTATTTCAAATAATTTTGGCTGTTAAAGAAGTTACAACATCTTTTGCTTCGTTAAAAACTTCTTCGATAATCTCTTTTGCACTCTGTTCTTTCCTAACAAGTCCCGCAGATTGTCCCATCATTATTGAGCCCCACGAAGTATCACCTTCAACAGCCGCTGCTCTTAGCTTCCCTGTGCCCAACTCTTCAAGCTTTTCTTTGGGAGCTCCCTCTTTCTCAAGTTTGTCAAAAGCTCTTGTAAGCTTGTTTTTCAAACATCTAACAGGATGACCGGTGCTTCTTCCCGAAACAACGGCATCTCTTGCATCAGCTTTAATAAGCGCAGATTTATAATTGTCATGCACAATACACTCTTTTGCAACAACAAATCTGGTGCCTATCTGAACGGCATCCGCTCCGAGAGCAAAAGCAGCGGCTACACCTCTTCCGTCTGCAATACCTCCCGCTGCAATAACGGGAATATTAACATTATCTGCAACAAGAGGAGTTAAAACCATTGTTGTAAGCTCACCCACATGGCCTCCTGCTTCCCCGCCTTCAACAATAATACCGTCAACACCAAGCCTTTCCAATCTTTTTGCAAGTGCAACAGCAGGAGCAATGGGAAAAATTTTAATACCTGCGTTCTTAAATTTTTCAATATATTTACCCGGATTACCTGCTCCGGTGGTAACAACGGGAACTTTTTCTCTTACAACAACATCCACGAGCTCGTCAATAAAAGGGTTTAAAAGCATAAGATTTACACCGAAAGGTTTTTGGGTCAATTCTCTCGTCTTTTTTATCTCAACCTCCAAATGTTTACCTTCCATGCTTCCTGCCCCGATTATACCGAGCCCCCCTGCATTACTCACAGCAGCAACAAGTTCGGCGGTGGCAACCCATGCCATTCCTCCTTGAAAAACAGGATATTCAAGCCCCAATAATTCGGCTACTTTAGATTTAAACATATCTCCTCCTCTAAAATTCAATAAGTGCTCCACCCCATGTTAAGCCTGCTCCGAAAGCTGTAATCAATACATTTACTCCCTGTTTTATTTCACCGCTTTCATAAGCTTCGTCCATTGCTATAGGAATTGATGCGGCAGACGTATTGCCGTAGTTATGTATATTCATAAAAATTTGCTTTTCTGACAATCCCAGTTTTTGAGCCACTGCATTGATAATTCTTGTATTCGCTTGATGGGGCACAAAAAGGTCAAGCTCGGAAGCATTCAAATTGTTATTTTTAAGTAATTCTTCAGCAATAAAGGAAAGATTGTTTACAGCTATTTTAAAAACCTCTTTCCCTTTCATGTGAACAGTATGTAAATTTTCCGCAACAGTTTTTTCATTTGCCGGCAGTTTGGAGCCTCCTGCGGGCATATATAATAAATCAGCATAATTGCCATCACTATTAAGAATAATGTCTTTAATTCCTGGTGAATCGCTTTTGGAAAGAATCACAGCTCCTGCTCCGTCACCAAAAAGCACGCAAGAAGTTCTGTCTTTCCAGTTTAAAAATTTGGAAAGCAGCTCAGCGCCTATAACAAGGCAGTTTTTACATTTCCCGCTTCTAATAAAAGAATCCGCCACCGACAACCCGTAAATAAACCCGGTGCATCCTGCATTAAGGTCAAAGGCAAAAGCATTGCTTGCTCCGATTTTTTCCTGAACGATACAAGCAACAGATGGGAACATATAATCGGGAGTTGCTGTGCCTACAATAACAGCATCTATATTTTCAGCCTCAATACCCGCTCGTTCCATAGCTTTTAGAGCAGCTCTACATGCAAGGTCGGATGTGGCTGATTCTGCATCTGCAACTTTTCTTTCTTTTATTCCCGTCCTTTGAACAATCCATTCGTTGGAAGTATCCACCATTTTTTCAAGGTCAAAATTGGTTAAGACTTTGTCCGGTGCGAATTTTCCTATCCCTGTAATCTTACTGTAAACATTTCCCGTTACCGACAACTTCCCTATCCTCCGCTATAATATTATTTCAGCGTAATGAAGCTGCATACAATCAAAATTTATAAACAAAATATCAGTTAAAAACTGATTTTATCTTTGATATTGCTCCAAAAGCCTTTTTTCTCAATATCTGCGTAATATTCAAGCTCTTTCTGTAACTGCTCGTTGTAACCGCTTTTAATGAATTTAACAGCATTGACTATCCCGTTGTATATTGCATTGGAATCTGAAGAACCGTGACAAATAAATGATGCACCGTTTAATCCAAGAAGAGGTGCGCTCCCGTATTCCCTGTAGTCTATCTGCTTCTTTATTTTTTTTATGCTCTTTTTCATAAAAAACAGTCCGAGTCTGCTAAGAAACGACCCCGCCATCTCTCTTTTTAAAATTTCCCAAAGATTAACTCCTATACTTTCTGCTAATTTCAAACATATATTTCCCACAAAACCGTCACAAACAAACACGTCAACCTCGCCGTTGAAAATATCTTTCCCTTCTTTAAAGCCTATATAATTTAACGAAGAATTTTTCAGATATTCGGCACTGTTTCTTATAACTTCATTGCCTTTGCTCTCTTCTTCTCCGTTTGACAACAACGCTACTGAGGGATTTTTAATATCAAGAAGATTTTTTGCATACAATACCCCCATTAAAGCAAACTGAAAAAGATGCACAGGCTTGCAATCAACGTTTCCTCCAACATCAATTAAAACAACATTGCCGTTTTTCGCAGGCAAAACAACGGCAATAGCGGGCTTTTTTATGTTTTTCAACCTTTTCAGAATTGTGATTCCGTAACCAAGCGCCGCTCCAGTATTGCCGGGAGAAATAAAAGCCTTGGCAGTGCCTTCCTTTACAAGATTATACGCAACTGCCATTGAAGATTTTTTTTTATTCCTGATTACTTTGGAAGGAGATTCTTCCATTGAAACTGTTTCTTCGGCATGTTTTATAAAAATAGGCAAATTTTCCGCATTGTTTTTGCTTAAAGCCTTTTCAATAATATCTTTATTGCCAACCAAAACTATTTGAATGTTTTTTTTTGCAGCTGCAATGGCACCTTCTATCACAGGCTCGGGACCAAGATCTCCTCCCATTACGTCAACGGCAATTCTCATTAATTATGCTTCTTCCACTTCAAAAATTTGTTTGCCGTTGTAATAACCGCATGCTTTGCATACATTATGCGGTTGTTTAGGTTCACCGCAATTTGAGCATGTTGCCATTGCAGGTTTTTTAATGGCGTCATGAGCTCTTCTCAAATCTCTTTTTGATTTTGATGTTTTTTTCTTTGGAACAGCCATATCTAACTCCTTTTATTTTAATCTAATTTAAAAGCGAATAAATTTTATGAAATGGATTGTCACTGTTTTCAAACTTACAATTGCAATTTTCTTTATTAAGATTTGCTCCGCAATTTTGACAAAGACCTTTGCAGTCCGTTGCACATAATTTTTTCAAAGGGATATTAACATATACTTCACCTATAATCATATCTCTTAACTTTAAAATGTGTCCAGAAATGTAATCCGCCTTTTCTTTGTTGTATTCGAATAAAAATTTAAATTCGCTTTTAACGTAAAAATCAAAAAGCTCCAAACACCTGTCACAGTTAACTGCAACAGTTGTTTCAACTTTTACATCAAATAAAAATTTATAACCTTTCCTTTGAATATTTACCGTAAAATAAAGCGGTTCGGAAAATTTGAGCCCTTGTTCGCAAATTTTGTCAGGCTCAATAACCCCTTTAAGAAACTTTTCCTTTTCTGTCTCAAAAATATCATAATCTTCAAATTCGTATAAAAGAGTTATATCCATTTAAAAATCCATAATTTACAATAATTAAGGGATTGACTGTTATTATAATTTGAAAATTTTGTCAACAAAGGAAAGCAAAAAAAATACCTTTTCTTAACATGTTAAAAAAACTGGAATTTGTTATAAACCTTGCTTAAAAGTGTGAACTAATTGTCTCACAACAACACAAACTGTGTTGTCATTTATGAAGCTCAGCTAAAACCGCTTCCCGACGGAGCTGAGCACCCTGTTTTGGAAGCAAAAAAGGAGAGTAACTTTTTTGTATCTTCCGAACCGCAGTTTGGACAACTAATTTTTTCCTTATCATTTGAAAACACTAATTTTTCAAAACGTTTCCCGCATTTTTTGCATTCATATTCAAACAAAGGCATTTTTCCCTCCTATAAACGTAATGTTGCTATGATTCTTTTTTCATTTAAAATCATATCAATTGCACTGTCTATGTTTTTCGCAATAATATCAGAATTAAAACAAGCTTTGGAGCTTAAACCTTCCTCACCAGAAACCGCAATTCCGAGTTTGGCATTTTTTAACATTAAAGTATCATTGTTCCCGTTACCAACAGCCACACAAAAATCTTCCCCCAGTTTTTTTATAAAATCCGCTTTGGATTCCGTGCCGTAATTTTCACTGATTATGTGCAGCTCTACATTCAGGTTTTTAAAAGACTCTTTTGCTTTTCCGAAAGTATCCGCCGTTAATATAATGATTTTTAATTTTATTGCAAGTAGTTCAAGCCTCTTTTTAGTTGAATCGGAGAGTTTGCCATCTGTAGTAAGAGTCCCGTTCATATCAAACACAGCATATTTTAAAAAAAATTCTCCCAATCCTGGCACATTAAATTTTATCATATTATAACCTTATTGCCCCACTTTATTTTTCTTTTAATATTGCACTCCACTTCAGAGTTGGACACATGCGAAATGGATTTTAATTATACTACCCCAAGTTGTCAAGATAATTTTTTTAAAATTTTAATTCTTTTTTTATTATCAAACTCCTCTCGTTTTTTTGATAAATATCACTTAGAAAGATTAGCCATAGGTTATTTTTTTAGCAATACCCTTTTAAATGGACACATAATCCAGAATTTACAAAAAAGTGTCCACTTATGACCAGATTTTGCATGCTCTTATAATTACCTACGCCTATATGAGAATTTCCGTAAAAAATTCTAA
>CAZLFW010000020.1:0-13787 GCA_964559045.1 uncultured bacterium | reverse complement strand
ATGTGGTAATGATTCTTACACCTGATGAGCATCAAGGTGCATTGTATAAAGAAAAAATTGCACCTAATCTTAAAAAAGGAGCTTTTTTGGCATTTGCACACGGCTTTAACATTCATTACGGACAAATTGTTCCAAGAGACGATGTTAACGTATTTATGACAGCTCCGAAATCTCCGGGGCATTTGGTTAGACACGAATATGTAAACGGAAGAGGTGTTCCCATGTTAATAGCGGTTTATCAGGACCCTTCCGGAAATACCAAAGATGTTGCACTTGCTTATGCAACTGCAATAGGCGGAGGCAAAGCAGGTATTATTGAAACAACTTTTAAAGACGAGACGGAAACCGACCTTTTCGGCGAACAGGTTGTGCTTTGCGGAGGTGTCACTGCTCTTATCAAAGCAGGTTTTGAAACCCTCGTTGAAGCGGGATATCCTCCTGAAATGGCGTATTTCGAATGTTGCCACGAGTTAAAGCTTATTGTTGATTTAATATACGAAGCCGGAATATCCAACATGAGATATTCCATAAGCAACACAGCTCAATACGGAGATCTTACCAGAGGTCCGAGAATAGTTACCGAAAGCGTAAAGGAAGAGATGAAAAAAATCTTATCCGAAATTCAGGACGGGAGTTTTGCCAAAGAGTGGATGCTTGAAAACCAGACAAACAGGCCGGTATTTAACGCATTAACCAAAAAGGATGAAAATCATCCCATAGAAGAGGTTGGTGCGAAACTTAGAGATATGATGCCATGGTTAAAAAAGGACAAATTAGTGGATAAAGACAAGAATTAAGGAACAATTTAATGAAATACAAATGTGTTAAAGAAGGCTATAATATTTTAATAACCATTACAGTTGTAATGGTTATTTCATTTTTCTTAAAGTGGATACTGCTATCAAAAATTTTATTTTTATTCTTACTTTTTTCCCTGTATTTTTTCAGAGACCCTGAAAGATTCGTGCCTGTTATGGAAAATGCCGTGGTTTCTCCTGCTGACGGTAAAGTGATTGAAATAAAAGAGGTGTTTTCCGAAAAGCTCCAGGAGAGCTGTTTTAAAATAAGTATATTCATGAGTGTTTTTGACGTGCATATAAACAGGCTTCCTTATTCGGGTAAAATTGAGAGGAAAATTTACAATCCAGGCAAGTTTTTCAATGCTTCACTTGATAAAGCATCTAAATACAACGAAAAAATGACCTATGTAGTTGACTGTGGCGATTTCAAATACACTGTTACTCAGATTGCAGGTTTAATAGCCAGACGGATAGTATCCTACGTAAAAGAGAATGACAATATTGACACAGGGGATAAAATAGGATTGATTAAATTCGGCTCAAGAGCTGAAATAGAATTTCCAAGCTCCAAGTTGAATATTAACATAAGCGTTGGGCAGCAGGTTTATGCAGGTGAAACAATAGTGGGAATTTTTGTGGATACAGATAAAAAAGTTGAAAAAGGCTAACCAATTGGTTCAAAATAAACCTAAAAGCATTTACGTTTTGCCGAATCTTTTTACCACAGGCAATCTTTTTTGTGGTTTTTACGCCATAATTGCAACTATTAACTCTAAGTTTGAAATTGCTGCAATTGCCATTCTAATTGCAAACATTTTTGATATAGCTGATGGAAAAGTTGCAAGAATTACAAATACCACAAGCAAATTTGGAGTTGAATACGACTCTTTATCGGATTTAATATCTTTCGGAATTGCTCCGAGTCTTTTGATTTACTGCTGGGCGTTGAAGCCTTTCGGTAAATTCGGGTGGGTAGCGTCTTTTCTATTTACAGCGTGCGGAGCGTTAAGGCTTGCCAGATTCAACGTTATGGTAAGTGTATCTGAGAAAGGCAGGTTTACCGGCTTGCCCATTCCCGGTGCCGCAAGTATGATTGCCACAACTGTTTTGCTAATGTTTGACATTGGCAAAAGTGTAATAGACAGAAATTTGATTATTCTTTTGGAAGTATATGTGTTATCATTTTTAATGGTGAGCAATGTCAAATATATAAGTTTTAAAGAAGCTGGATTTATTACACAGAAACCGCTTAAGTTTCTTTTTTTTGTAATTCTTATGCTGTTGATTGTTGTAATGGAGCCTAAAATTTCACTTTGTGTATTAATGGGAATTTATACGGTTTCAGGTCCACTTGAAGCTTTTTTTAACAAAATTTTCAGGAGAAAGAAATATGCCGGAAATAGTAAAGATATTTGATACCACTTTAAGAGACGGAGAGCAGTCACCCGGTGCAAGCATGACTCCGGATGAAAAAATTATAGTGGCTAAGCAGCTTGTAAAATTAAACGTTGACGTTATTGAAGCGGGTTTTCCAGTTGCAAGCGAAGGTGATTTTGCTGCTGTAAAAAGAATTGCGAAAGAGGTTAAAGGGGTTGAAGTTGCAGGGCTTGCCAGAGCAAACAAGATTGATATTGAGAGAGCCTATGAAGCGGTTAAGCATTCTGATGCACCGCGAATTCATACTTTTATAGCCACTTCTCCCATTCATATTGAGCATAAATTGAAAATGTCTCCAGAAGCAGTTGTGGAACATGCTGTTGAAGCAGTTAGGTTTGCCAAGAAACTTACCGAAAATGTGGAATTTTCAGCAGAAGACGCCACAAGAAGCGAGCTTGATTTTCTTGTTGAAATTTTTACAAGAGTAATTGATGCTGGAGCAACTGTTATAAATGTCCCTGACACAGTGGGGTATACTGTTCCTGAAGAATATTACAAAATTATTTCGCACTTGAAGAAACATGTAAAAAACATTGATAAAGCTGTTATAAGCGTTCATTGTCATAACGATTTGGGACTTGCTGAGGCAAATACCCTTGCTGCAATAGAAGCTGGAGCAAGACAGATAGAGACAACCGTTAACGGTATAGGTGAAAGAGCCGGAAATGCGGCAATGGAAGAGATTGTTATGGCTCTTAAAACAAGGAAAGATTTTTTCAAATACGATACCAACATTAACACTGCCCAAATTTATCCCACAAGCAAATTAATCAGTCAAATAACAGGTATAGTTGTGCAGCCTAACAAAGCAGTTGTGGGAGCCAATGCTTTTGCTCACGAATCTGGTATCCATCAGGACGGAGTGCTTAAAGCAAAAGAAACTTACGAGATTATGAATCCTGAGGCCATAGGAATTAAAACCGATTCGCTTGTCCTCGGAAAGCATTCGGGACGACACGCTTTTAAAAATAAACTTACCCAACTCGGTTATGATTTAAGTGACGAAGATTTTGAAAAAGCTTTTAATGCTTTTAAAAATATTGCGGATAAGAAAAAATCTGTTTACGACGAAGACATTGATGCTATAATTGCGGAAAATATTTTAAGAATCCCTCATAAATACGAATTGAAGTATATCAATATAAATTGCGGAACTTTCGTAAAACCTTCCGCTACCATTCAAATGGAGGTTGAGGGGAAGAATATTTTAAAAGCTGCATTTGGAGACGGCCCAGTTGACGCTGCATTTAAAACCATTAAAGAGATAACCGATATACCCTGCACTCTTGTAAATTATTCTGTAAAATCCATTACAGGTGGCACCGATGCTCTCGGAGAAGTGACAGTGAGAATAGAATACAAAGGGAAACAGGCATCAGGACAAGGTGCGGACACTGATATAATTGTTGCAAGTGCAAAAGCTTTTGTAAATGCTTTGAATAAACTTGCATACAGACTTGATAATTGGGTTGATATGGTGTAAATAACCATTAATATTTAAAAAGGAGACTGAAATAATGGGCTTAACAATAGCAGAAAAAATATTTTCCGAAAAAATCGGAAGAAAAGTTGTTCCAGGTGAGTTTGTGGAAGCGGAAGTTGACATTGCTTTGGCAAATGATATTACCGCTCCCATTGCTCTTAAAAAATTCGATGAATTGTATAAAGGGAAAATTTATGCACCTGACAGAATTGTTTTGGTTCCGGACCATTTTACACCTAATAAAGATATAAGTTCGGCGAATCAGGTGAAAATATTGAGAGATTTTGCAAAAAAGCATAATTTGAAATACTATTTTGAAACAGGAGAAGTGGGAGTTGAACATGCTTTGCTACCGGAGCAGGGTATTGTTGTTCCCGGTGATGTTGTAATTGGAGCTGACAGTCATACTTGCACTTATGGTGCTTTGGGAGCTTTTTCTACGGGAGTAGGGAGCACTGATTTTGCCGCAGCAATGATTTCAGGCAAAGCTTGGTTTAAAATCCCCGAGACTATTAAATTTAACTATTACGGAGAATTAAACGAATGGGTTGACGGTAAAGATTTGATTTTATACACCATTGGCAAGATAGGCGTTGACGGAGCTCTTTACAAGGTTATGGAATTTACCGGAGAGGTTATAAAGTCATTGCCTATGCATTCGAGATTTACAATGTGCAATATGGCAATTGAAGCAGGAGGAAAAACCGGCATTATCGAGCCTGATTCAATTACCGAAGCGTATGTTAAAGGAAGGGCGCAAAGGAGCTATAAATTTTTTAAAAGTGACGAAGATGCAGAGTATATTAATGTTTTTGATATTGATGTTTCCAATATTGAGCCGCAGGTGGCATTTCCGCATCTTCCTGAAAATAGCAAGCCTGTGAGTGAAGCAGGCAATATTACAATAGATCAGGTTTTTATCGGTTCTTGCACCAACGGCAGACTTGAAGATTTGAGGATAGCGGCTAATATTTTAAAAGGTAAAAAAGTTGCCAAATATTTACGCGCAATAGTTATTCCCGCTACTCAGCAAATTTATAAAGATGCTTTAAACGAGGGATTGTTGGATATATTTATAGATGCAGGTGCTGCTGTGAGCACTCCCACATGCGGTCCCTGTCTCGGAGGTCACATGGGAATTCTTGCAAAAGGAGAAAAAGCTCTTGCCACGAGCAACAGGAATTTTGTAGGTAGAATGGGAGACCCCGAGAGTGAAGTTTATCTGTGTAATCCCGCTGTTGCAGCAGCTTCTGCTGTAACAGGCAGAATAACACATCCCAAAGTAATTTTATAACTCTCGAAAAACCAATGAAATTATCGGAGCTATCTTTTAATACCGTTAGAGGGAGCGTTGATATTGTGGATGTTATTTCGCAATATTTGAATTTGAAGCGCAGCGGCAACAATTTTAAGGCATTATGCCCTTTTCATAATGAGAAAACACCGTCTTTTGTTGTGAGTCCGCAGAAGCAGATTTATCACTGTTTTGGTTGCGGAGCAGGCGGAGACGTTATTAAATTTATAAGTGAAATAGAAGGATTAAGCTATTATGAAGCAGCATTGAAAATAGCAAAAGAAAATAATATTCATATTGATTTAAAAACCGAATCAAAAATAAACACTTTATATGAAATTACAGATTTTGTTACAAAACTTTATCATAAAAACATTAAAGATAATTTCAATAAAAATGAAGTTAAGGAATTTATAAAAAAAAGAAATATCACTGATGAGATTTTGGAAAAATTTTCTTTGGGCTATGCACCTGACTCATATAATTTTATTTTAAGCCGATTAAGGAAAGAGCAGGTTGATTTGGAGTTATGCGAAAAAATAGGCATTATTAAAAAAAAAACAGATTATTACGATGCGTTTAGAAACAGAATTATTTTCCCCATTAAAAATGTAAGCGGAGATGTAATTGCGTTCGGAGGGAGGATTTTAGACGATTCACTGCCGAAATATCTGAATTCTCCTGAATCTGAAATTTATTTGAAAAGGAAAAATTTATACGGAATATTTGAAAACAGAGAATATATACGAAAAGAAGGTGAAGTAATTGTTGTGGAAGGATATATGGACCTTATTGCTCTATGGAGCAGCGGAATAAAGAACTGCGTGGCTACTTTGGGGACGGCTTTTACAAATCAACAGCTTAATCTGTTAAAGCGTTTTGTTAAAAATATTATTTTTCTTTACGACGGTGACAAAGCAGGAATTAAAGCTGCAGTTAAAGGAGCGGTTATATCTGTAAACGAGGATTTTAATCCGAAGTTAATATATCTTCCGGAAGGTGAAGACCCTGATGACTTTATAAATAAAAGAGGTGTTGAAAATTTTTTAAAATTGAAAAAAGATGCGCACGATTTTATAAGTTTTATAAAAAATGTAATTTTTCAAAAGATTGACTTGAAAAATTTTGAAAATAAAATTAAATTAATTGAAAGATTAAAAAATATATACGGAGATATTGACAATCCCGTATACAGGGAGCATTTTATAAAAGGGATTGCGGATATTTTGGAGGTTGAATATAGAGAAATTAAAAAATATTTTACCAAATATCAATCAAATTCCCGACTTAAACAAGCAATATCAGAGCATAACAGTGAGAAACGGAAAAAAAATATCGAAGAGACATTTGTGTCTTTTCTGCTAAATAATCATGAATTTGTTAATGAAGTTGACACTGTTTTTTTTGAAAATGAGAATCTTAAGCAGCTCATTGAATATATGAAGCAGGGTAATGATTTTAATACAGTAATAAATTCGGAAAGGTTTGACTCGGATTTTGTAAATTATATAAGAGGGCTTGCTCTCGGAAGTTTTTCAGAGCAGAGTGATATTGATTCGCAAGCTGTTTTCAAAGATTATTACAAACGATTGAAAGAGAGATATTTTAAGAGCAAATTAAAAACAATTACAAATAAAATAAAAGAATTGGAGAGTGGGAGCGACTATTCCGATTCGGAGCTTGTTTCCTTGATAAAGTCACGGGAAAGCATTCTCAAAGAGGTTAAAAAGATTTTAAGCGAAGGAGGTTAGCTTGACAATGGAGCTTGCCAAAAGAAGGATTGATTTTAGAAAAATCAAAGAAATAAAACAGTTGATTTCTTACGGGAAAGAGAAAGGTTTTATAACTTATGAGGAGCTTAATAACTCTTTACCGGAGGATATTAGCCCTGAACAGATGGAAGATATCATGGTCTTTATGGAAGACCTTGATATAGAAATTATTGACGGTAAAAAGAAGAACATTAAAATTGCCAAAAAAATATTGGAAGAGAGCACAAAGGCAGATGATGTGGAAGAAGAAGCGAGTCTTGAAGAAAAAGTTGTTATAGATGACGACCATTACAAAACAGCGGAGCCCATAAGAATTTACCTGAAAGAGATGGGGCAGATTCCTCTTTTGACAAAAGAGGAAGAAATTGAGCTTGCAAAGCAAATTGAAAAAAACGAAAAAATAATTCTCACAAAAATAATAAGATCTTCCATAACAGTGGAACAGGTTTTGGAGCTTGAATCCCTTATTGAAAGTAAAAAAATAGGCATTAGAGATGTTACGCGGGATATTGAAGAGGAATTGGAAAATTACCATTTTGAAGAAGATAACGACATGTATGAATTTGTTTCCGAAGAAGAGAAGATACAAACAATTAGAATTTTGGATATAATACATGAAATCAGAGAGATTAAAGAAGAGAACGACAAATTGGAAGCAAGCTTGAATAATGTGAAAGATGAGAAGAAAAAAATAGAGATAAAAGATAAAATCGAAGAAAATAGAGAAAAAATAATATCTTTAATAACCTCCATTAATTTGAAAAACAAGCAGCTTTCTTCCATTATTTCCAAATTCGAGAGTTTTCTCGAAGAGATTAATTCGTTGGAAAGAGAAATTTCATCTGTTAAAAGCATTATTCCTGATGTTGATAAAACTTTTGCCGAGATTTTTGAAAATCCTGAAAAAGCTTCGGAATACGCAAAATTTAACATTACTCGTGAAAAAGTCATGGAATTTGCGGCAAAATATAAATCAAGCATGGAACGACTTAAAGAGATTGAAAAATTAACCGGTTATTCCAAAGATGAATTTAAAAAAGTTTATTACGACATAAAGGATACTGAAAGAAGGGCGGAGAGAGCGAAAAACGAGCTTGTAAGAGCCAACTTGAGGCTTGTTGTAAGTATAGCGAAAAAATATGCAAACAGAGGTTTGCAGTTTCTCGACCTTGTTCAGGAAGGCAACATAGGCTTGATGAAAGCTGTTGACAAGTTTGAATATCAGAGAGGATACAAGTTTAGCACTTATGCAACTTGGTGGATTAGACAGGCGATTACAAGGGCAATAGCGGATCAGGCAAGAACCATAAGAATACCTGTTCACATGATAGAAACAATTAACAAGCTTATAAGAACCACCAAATCGTTGGTTCAGGAGTTGGGCAGAGAGCCTACTGCCGAGGAAATTGCAGATAAAATGGATTTTCCCGTTGATAAAGTTAGGAAAGTTCTTAAAATCTCAAAAGAGCCGGTTTCTCTTGACACTCCCATTGGTGAAGATGAAGACAGCATCCTCGGAGATTTCATAGAAGATACAAGGGTTATCAATCCTGCTCATGCAACTGTGAATTTGGCACTTGCTGAAACAACGAGAAAAATTTTATCCACTTTGACCCCGAGAGAGGAAAAGGTGCTGAGAATGAGATTCGGAATAGGGGAGAGATACGACCACACTCTTGAAGAGGTGGGAAAAGATTTCAACGTTACAAGGGAGAGAATCAGACAGATAGAAGCAAAAGCCTTAAGAAAGCTGAGGCATCCCAACAGGAGTAAAAAACTCAGAATTTATTACGAATAAGCTTATACAAGGCATAAACAGAGTTGAAAACCTTTTTAAAATGTCCACATTGCGGCGGGAGCGTGGAAATTTATAAAAATCCTGTTCCCACTGTTGACATTATTATTGAATACAACAGCGGCATTGTTCTCATAGAAAGGAAGAACTTTCCGGTAGGGTGGGCTATACCCGGCGGATTTGTGGACTACGGAGAAAGTCTCGAACAAGCTGCGGTAAGAGAAGCTGAAGAAGAAACCAATCTCAAAGTGGAGCTTGTATGTCAAATGCACACCTATTCTTCACCTCTCAGAGACCCTCGAATGCACACTATAACAACTGTTTTCATAGGAAAAGGCAGCGGAGTATTAAAAGCAAAGGACGATGCTGTAAATGCACGTGTTTTTACTTGCAAAAATCTTCCTGAAATTATTGCTTTTGATCATAAAAAAATTTTAGATGATTATTTTGGAGGTATTTATGGGAAAAGAGTTTTTGCTTGAAATTGGAACCGAAGAGGTTCCTGCTGGATTTATAAATCCCGGATTGGAAAGATTTAAAGAAATTTTTATAAAATTTTTAAATGATGAAAAATTACAATATGAATCAGTTGAAACATTCGGAACACCGAGGAGATTAATAGTTGTTATAAAAGACTTAATTGAAAAGCAGGAAGATTCGGTTCTTGAAAAAACAGGTCCCGCTAAAAACGTTGCAATTGACGCTAACGGAGAATATACAAAAGCTGCGCAAGGTTTTGCAAGGTCTCAAGGTGTGGATGTTAGTGAACTTATTACTGTTTCCACTGCCAAAGGCGAATATATTGCAGTAAAAAAGGTGATAAAAGGCAGACCCGCTTTTGAGCTTTTAAAAGAAAACCTTCCTGTTTTGATAAAAAAATTGATTTTCCCGAAAAACATGAGGTGGGGCTCTGAAACAATTTCTTTTGCACGTCCCATTCACTGGATTTTGTCTCTGTTCGGCGGTGAAATAGTGCCGTTTGAATACGGATCAATTAAAGCTTCTAATTACTCTTTCGGGCACAGGTTCCTTGCTCCTGAAAAAATTACTGTTTCCTGTTTCAGGGAACTTTGTGAAGAGTTGAAAAGCAGATATGTTTTAATTGACTATAATGAGAGAAAAGAAAAACTTTTTTCAGAAGTAAAAAACATTGCCCAAGGACTTGGAGGAAATATTGAAGATGATGAAGAGCTTTTGGAAACAGTTACCAACCTCGTGGAATTTCCTTTTCCTGTTGCGGGAAAAATTGACGAAGAGTTTCTTCAGTTGCCCGAAGAAGTTATAATTACGTCAATGAAAGTTCATCAGAAATATTTTCCAGTTTATTCTGACAAGGATAGATTGCTGCCTTATTTTATAACTGTATCAAATACCAAAGCAAAAAATATGGACATTGTTGCAAAAGGGAACGAAAAGGTTTTAAGAGCAAGGCTGAATGATGCCAAATTTTTCTTTGATGAAGACAGAAAGCAGAAGCTTGATTCATTTGTAGAACGTTTAAGAAATGTTGTGTTTCAAAAAGATATAGGAACATCTTATGAAAAAATGGAAAGATTCAAAGAGCTTGCGGTTTACATTGCAAATTTGATAAACCCCGAAGCGGAAAAGATTACCGAAAGAGCAGCTTACCTGTGCAAAGGAGACCTTGAGAGCAGTATGGTCTATGAATTCCCCGAATTGCAAGGTATTATGGGTAAGTATTATGCGCTTTACTCAGGTGAGAAAAGAGCTGTTGCCGATGCCATATACGAGCATTATTTGCCGAGATACGCCGAAGATGCCATACCTTCGGGGGATGCAGGGGCTTTTATAAGTATTGCAGACAGAATAGACACTATAACCGGTTTTTTCGGAATAGGTAAAATACCAAGCGGCACAGCTGACCCGTATGCTTTGAGGCGTCATGCAATAGCAATAATAAATATAATAACAGGGAAAAAATACAGATTGTCATTAAAAGACGTGTTAAACAGAAGTAGAGTGCTTTACACCGGCAAAATAGATGTTACACGTGAAACCGTTGGCAGAATAACAGAGTTTTTTGCTCAAAGATTTCAAAATCTTTTTGTTGAAAAGTATTCTTTTGATGTTGTTAACAGTGTGATTTCCGTTAATTTTGACGATATTTACGAAACATTTTTAAGAGTTGAAGCTGTAAGCGGCATAAAAAAGGACAAGGATTTTATGGATATTATTGTTCCTTTTAAAAGAGTGGCGAATATCACGAAAGATTGGGAGACCAAAGTTGTTGACAGGTTTTTGCTCGTGGAAGGCGAAGAAAAGGAGCTTTATCAAAAGTTCACCGAAATAAAAGAGAAATTTGAAAATTTTAAAAAATCCGAAAACTACACGGAGGCTCTTAAAACTTTTACCTTGCTTAAAGAGCCTGTTAACAAGTTTTTCGATTCGGTTCTTGTAATGGACAAAGATGAAAAGATAAAAACAAACAGGTTGAACATGCTAAAAGATATTTATACCGTGTTTAATTCCATTGCGGATTTGACACTGTTGCAGTAGTCAATAATTAGCAATTCCTGTTGGTATTGCTAAATTAAAATAGGAGGCCTCAAATGTCGGTAGAAAAATTTGTTTATTTTTTCGGAAAAGGTAAGGCGGATGGCAGCGGAAGTATGAAAGAGTTGTTAGGCGGAAAAGGTGCCAATTTGGCTGAAATGTCAAATCTCGGTATTCCGGTGCCGCCGGGTTTTACAATTACAACGGAGGTTTGCACGTATTATTACAAGAACAATAAAACTTATCCTGAGCAGTTAAAGGACGAAATAAGGGAAAATATCAAAAAAGTGGAAAAATTAACGGGAAAGACTTTCGGGAGCACGGTAAATCCTCTTCTTTTTTCAGTTCGTTCAGGTGCAAGAGTGTCTATGCCGGGGATGATGGATACTGTTTTGAATCTCGGGTTAAACGACGAATCTGTTCAAGGTTTGGCAAAGTTGTCCGGAAACGAGAGGTTTGCATTTGACAGTTACAGAAGATTTATTCAAATGTATGGCAATGTTGTCAAAGGGATAGATTCCGAGAAATTGGAAAAGCCTCTTGAGCGGATGAAGGATGAAAAAGGTGTTAAGACGGACAGTGAGCTTGATGCTGATGATTTGAAAGAGCTTGTGGGGCTGTTGAAAGCAAAATATAATGAGATAACAGGGGAAAATTTTCCGCAAGAGCCTGAAGAGCAGTTATGGGAAGCCATTGGTGCTGTTTTCCGTTCGTGGAATACGCAAAGAGCCATTAAATACAGAGAGTTAAACAATATTCCTGACGAATGGGGAACTGCTGTTAATGTTCAATCAATGGTTTTCGGCAATCTTGGTGACGATTCTGCAACAGGCGTTGCTTTTACAAGGGATCCCGCCACAGGAGAGAAAAAGTTTTTCGGAGAATTTCTTGTAAATGCTCAAGGAGAGGATGTTGTTGCAGGAATAAGGACACCTCAGCCTATAAATGAAGATTCTAAAAACGAAGAAAACAAAAATTTACCCACTTTGGAAAGTTTAATGCCTGAATGCTACAAGGAGCTCGTGGAAATATACAAAAAATTGGAAAAGCATTTCAGAGATATGCAGGATATAGAGTTTACAATTGAAAGAGGCAATCTTTCAATGCTGCAAACGAGAAACGGTAAAAGAACCGCAAGAGCTGCTGTAAAAATAGCTGTTGATATGGTTAAAGAAGGGCTTATTTCAAAAGAGGAAGCTATTCTCAGGGTTGAGCCGTCACAGTTAGACCAGCTTTTGCACCCAATGCTTGATCCCAATGCGGAAAAAATCATACTTACAAGAGGCTTGCCTGCTTCTCCCGGAGCAGCCTCGGGCAAAATAGTTTTTAATGCTGATGATGCGGAAAAAGCGGCTGAAAACGGAGAAAAGGTGATTTTGGTTAGAATTGAAACTTCTCCCGAAGATATTCACGGGATGAATGCCGCTGAAGGGATTTTAACCGCAAGAGGAGGGATGACTTCACATGCAGCGGTTGTTGCAAGAGGAATGGGAAAATGCTGTGTTTCCGGTTGTGCTGCATTAAACATTGATTATGAAAAAGAAATTATGGAAATAGACGGTAAAAATTTTAAAAAAGGTGATTTTATAACACTTGACGGTTCAACAGGAGAAGTAATGGAAGGTGAAGTGCCCACCATTCAGCCCGAATTTTCAGGTGAATTCGGTGAATTTATGAAATGGGTTGACGAACTGAAAGTTCTCGGCGTTAGGACAAATGCTGATACTCCTCATGATTCTGAAGTTGCAAGAAAATTCGGTGCCGAAGGTATAGGACTTTGCAGAACCGAGCACATGTTTTTCGAAGGTGACAGAATTATTGCAGTAAGAGAGATGATACTTTCCGAAACCAAAGAAGAGAGAGAGAAGGCTCTTGCAAAGATAAAGCCTTATCAAAAAGAGGATTTTAAAGGTATTTTCAAAGCTATGAACGGGCTTCCCGTTACAATAAGGCTGCTTGACCCGCCTTTGCACGAATTTTTGCCTAAGGAAAAGAAAGAGATGGAAGAGGTTGCCTCGAATATGAACGTATCTGTTGATAAGATCAGAGAGCTTTCCGAAAAACTGCATGAATTCAATCCTATGCTGGGTCACAGAGGTTGCAGGCTGGGTATTACTTTTCCCGAGATTTATGAAATGCAGGTTAGGGCTATTATAGAAGCTGCTTGCGAATGTAAAAAAGAGGGAATTGATGTTTTGCCTGAAATAATGATCCCCCTTGTGGGACATGTTAATGAGTTGAAGATACTGGAAAAAATGACGAGAAACGTTGCCAATGAAATTATTTCAAACAGCAACGTTAATGTTGAATATCTTGTAGGGACAATGATAGAGCTTCCGAGAGCAGCTTTAACTGCTGACGAAATTGCGGAAGTTGCGGAATTTTTCTCATTCGGAACAAATGACCTTACACAGACAACATTCGGTTTTTCAAGAGATGATGCGGGAAAATTTTTAAAAGAGTATGTGGATAAAAAAATACTGCCTGTTGACCCTTTTGTATCAATAGATGAAACAGGTGTGGGACTGCTTGTGGATATGGGAGTTAAAAAGGGAAGAAGCAGAAGAGAAAATTTAAAAGTGGGTATATGCGGAGAGCACGGCGGCGACCCTCGCTCAGTTGAGTTTTGTCATAAAGTGGGAATGAACTATGTTAGCTGTTCTCCTTACAGAGTGCCTATAGCAAGACTTGC
>CAZLFW010000019.1:0-7905 GCA_964559045.1 uncultured bacterium | reverse complement strand
TTCTTTGTATTTCTGACCAAGTTCACCTTCAGGGTCTGCTCCTGCAACGTTAAAATAACGAAGGGCAACATAATCCAAATCACCTGCAAAAGAGAGATCACGCAAAAATTTCTCAACGCACACTTTTGACTCGCCGTAAGGGTTAATGGGTAAAAGAGGAGCATCTTCTTTTACCGGTATTTCTTCGGGGATACCGTATACCGCTGCTGTTGAGGAAAATATGAATTTGTTAACACTGTTTTTAAGCATTGCTTTAAAAAGGTTTAACGCATTGCAAGTATTGTTTTCATAATATTTCAACGGCTTCTCCACAGACTCTCCCACCTGTATATAAGCTGCAAAATGCATCACTGCATCTATTTTATATGATTTGAATACCCTGTCTATAAAATCAAAATCTTTTAAATCACCTTGAACCAATGTCCCGTAAAGCACCGACTCTTTATGCCCCGTTGACAAATTATCAACAACAATAATATCAAACCCTTTTTTTCCGAGAAGCTTCACAACATGGGAGCCTATATATCCGGCTCCTCCGGTAACAAGAATTTTTCCGTTCATTTAACTCTCCCTTAAAACACTCTCCAAATATTTTCCATAACCGCTTTTCTCATATTCTCTCGCAAGTTCCAAAATTTTTTCACTGTCAATCCAACCGTTTCTATACGCAATTTCTTCAATACAGGCAATTTTCAAACCTTGCCTCTTTTCTATTGTTTCTATGAAATTACCTGCATCTATCAAACTGTTATGGGTACCTGTATCGAGCCATGCAAATCCCCTGCTTAACAATTTGACTCTGAGGGAACCGTTTTTTAAATACAAATTGTTAACATCAGTTATTTCAAGTTCGTTTCTCCAGGAAGGTTTAATGTTTTTTGCAATATCAACAACATTGTTATCGTAGAAATAAAGGCCGGTAACCGCATAGTTGGAACGAGGCTGTTCTGGTTTTTCAACCACGGAAAGAACATTGCCTTTTTTGTCAAACTCAACTATCCCGTATCGATGCGGGTCATTAACGTAATACCCGAAAACAACGGCTCCTTTTTCCTTTTCCACTATTTTTCTTGCATCCTGAAGAATCAGGGAAAATTTATGTCCGTAAAAAATATTATCCCCGAGAATCAAACAAACGGAATCATCCTCAATGAAATCTTCACCTATTATAAAAGCCTCTGCTATTCCTCTCGGAGCTTCTTGGACTTTATAGGAAATTTTAATGCCGTATCTGCTTCCGTCACCGAGCAGAGTCGAAAACCTCGGCACATCTTCACGGGTGGAAATAATGAGAATATCTCTTATTTGAGCAAGCATAAGAACCGAAAGAGGATAGTAAATCATAGGTTTGTCGTATATGGGAAGAAGTTGTTTGCAGATTACTTTGGTAATGGGGTAGAGTCTTGTGCCGGCACCGCCTGCCAAAATTATACCTTTCATGAAGACTCCTTTCAAAAAACTTTGAAAATTATCTTGATTATCTTGGAAAAACAGCAAGTATAACTGCTCTTTCCCCTACACACCTTACCAAATGGGGAATTGAGGAATCATAATAGATGGAATCCCCTTCACCGAGAATATCTTTGTTATCTCCGAGAGTTATCTCAACTTTCCCTTCAAGAATGTATATGAATTCTTCGCCTTCGTGAGCATAGGGCTGCTCATTCTTCACCGTTTCAGGTTCAAGAATTACCACAAAAGGCTCTAACTTTCTCCCTTGCTTACCCATACCGAGAGACATGTAAGTGTAGCCGTAACGTGTTATTCCGTCTTTTGAAGCAAATCTTGCAACTTTCTTGCCTTCACCCTTTTTGGTAATAACAAAAGGGTTGGTGCCTTTTATCCCGAAAAACTCACCTATGTCCACTTCAAGAGCTTTTGCAATTTTAAAAAGAGTTCCCAAAGAAGGTGATTCAAGATGATTTTCTATCTGGGATAAAATTGCTGAAGAAAAACCTGTAAACGCTGCCAACTGCTGCAAAGATATACCTTTGTTTTCTCTTACTTCTTTAATTTTTTTTCCAACTTCAATTTTATCCATTATTCACCTCTTTTAATTTTTTCAACATAATTATAACCGCAATCAATGGCTTTGATATTATCCGGTATAAATTTGAGGTTTCTTTCCGAAATAACGTTTTTCAAAGAATCTTTCAAAACATCAGGCTCCACTGCTCCCGTTAATTTAATGAAAGCCCCTATTGCAATCATGTTTGCAAGCCTTGGAGAACCGCTTAGCTCCATTGAAAGTTCATTCATCGGTATATTAACTTCAACAATATCATCTCTGTTAACAAAGTTTTTATCTATTAAAGAAGAATTGAAAATAAGCAAACCACCCTTTTCAAGCCTCGGCTGAAACTTGTCAAGCGAAGGCTTATTCATAATAATAAGAGATTTCGGGGTCCCTACAATGGGGCTTCCTATCTCTTTGTCTGAAACAACAACGGTGCAATTTGCCGTTCCGCCTCTCATTTCCACTCCGTATGAAGGGAAAAAAGTAACGTTTTTTCCTTGATTCATTGCTCCGTATGCAAGCAAATTACCTATAAGCATTACGCCTTGACCTCCGAAACCAGCCATAATCACATCAAAATACATATATTCCTCCTGAATGAAAACAAAAAATTATAATTCGTCTTTTGTGGTTTTCTCCTTAAAAATACCGAGAGGATAGTATGGTATCATTTCATCCTCTATTCTTTTGTTAGCTTCAATAGGGCTTAATCCCCAGTTGGTAGGGCATGAAGAAAGAATTTCAACAAAAGAAAATCCAATACCTTTAATCTGCATTTCAAAAGCTTTTAAAATGGCTTTTTTGGCTTTTCTCAAATTTGAAATTTTATCCACCGCAAACCTGCCGGAGAAACAAACGCCTTCAAGAGTTGCCAACATTTCCGCCATTTTAATTGGATACCCGTCTCGTTGAAAATCCCTACCAAAAGGCGAAGTTGTGCTTTTCTGTCCCAAAAGCGTGGTGGGAGCCATTTGCCCGCCTGTCATGCCGTAAATTGCATTGTTAACAAAAATAACGGTTATCATTTCACCTCTGTTTGCAGCATGGATAATTTCCGCAGTTCCTATTGCAGCAAGATCACCGTCACCTTGATAGGTAAAAACAAAACCGTCGTCTTTAACCCTTTTTACACCTGTTGCAACTGCTGCTGCCCTTCCGTGAGGAGCCTCTACAACATCCACGTTAAAGTAATCGTAAAGGAAAGCACTGCAACCAACAGAAGCAACGCCAATTGTTTTTTCTCTTAAATCGTAGTAGTCAATTGCTTCTGCAACCAATTTATGAATAATTCCGTGATGGCATCCGGGACAAAAATGAAAATCTTTATCTGTTAATGATTCAGGCTTAGTATAAACGGACTTCATAATTCCTCCTAACTATGTAATTTCTATACAACTTTTAATATTTCACCATAAACCTCATCAGGACTAACAACACTTCCCCCAGGTCTTGCATAAAGAGAAACATTTGTCTCGGGAGAAACTGACAATCTCACATCCTCAACCATTTGTCCCATATTGGTTTCAAAAACAAAAACTTTTTTAACATGCTCCGTGATTTTTCCAATTGCTTTTGCAGGAAAAGGATACAACGTAACAGGCCTGAGCAGAGTAACTTTATATCCCTGCTCCCTGATCTTCTGAATGGCGGTTTTAACGATTCTTGCACAACTTCCAAAAGCCACAACAGGAAGCTCGCTATCCTGATAATCGGCTTTTTCAGGTAATTCATCGGGAGACAAATTGAAAAGCCCCCCTTTTCCCGTGTCTATTTCATACATTGTATCTTCTTTTTCCAGTCTTTCATACTTATCCCACAAATGCTTTATATGCCTTTCCATTTCTCCGTCACCGAGAAACAGGGATTTTACTTTTATACCGTCTCTTCCTTTCGCACCTGTAAGAGCCCATGTTTTGTCATACTCGTTTATCGGCTCAGGATGCTTCACCTTTATAGGCTCTTTTATCTGCCCCAGTATTGCATCAGCCAAAACAAGAGCAACCATTCTGTATTTATCAGCAAGATTAAAAGCTTTAAATGTCAAATCAAAAAGCTCCTGAACGGAATGAGGCGCAAGAACTATACATTTGTAATCACCGTGTCCTCCACCTTTCACCGATTGAAAATAGTCGCCTTGGGTGGCATTGATTCCGCCCAATCCGGGACCTGTCCTCGTCATGTTTATAATAACCGAAGGTAATTCGCTTCCTGATAAATATGATATACCTTCCTGCATAAGGGAAATACCCGGACTTGAAGAGGAGGTCATCACCCTTACTCCTGTGGCGGCAGCTCCGAGCAGCATATTTATAGAAGCAACCTCGCTCTCTGCCTGTAAGAATTTTCCTCCCACAGAAGGAAAATGTTCCGCCAAATATTCGGGAATCTCATTCTGCGGTGTAATGGGATAACCGAAATAATACCTGCATCCCGCTTCAATAGCAGCCATTGCAATAGCTTCCGTGCCTTTTGCCAAAATCTTTTTATCCGTATATGTCATTATTTTCCTCCGTAACATTCAATTGTTAATATCAAGTTTATCTCCAAACTTCCAAAGCCACATCAGGACAAATGGATGCGCACATGCCGCAACCCAAACATTTTTCTTTGTCCGTAATTTCTATATATTGGTATCCTTTGGAATTGATTTTTTTTCCAACTTCGAGTATTTTCTCTGGACAAACCAAAGTGCAAAGCTCGCAACCTTTACATTTATCAATGTTAATCTTAACCTCCGGCATTCAAAACTCCTTCTATTTCTTCTTTGATTTTCTCATACGTTAAACCGTATTTCTCTCTTAAATATTTCTGAGAACCGTGTTCAACGAATTTATCGTTAACACCTATTATTTTAAACTTGCTAAAATCGGATATTCCGTTTAAAACCGCATACTCAAGCAATGCGCTTCCCGCACCTCCTGCTATAACGTTTTCTTCCACAACAATAATTTTTTTAAATCTTTTGAAAATATCAACAAGCTTATCATCGAGAGGTTTTATAAATCTCAAATTAATGAGAGCAACTTTGTCACCGAAAAATTCCACCGCTTTTTTCGCTTCTGAAAACAAATGCCCCACAGAGATTACAACTGCATCACTTCCGTCTTTCACAAATTCGAATTTTCCTATGTCAACCTTAACAAGTTCTTCATCAAGAGCTACTCCGGTTCCCGCTCCTCTCGGATATCTGACAGCCACAGGCGCATTTGTATTAACCGCTGTATAAAGCATGTGCTGCAATTCATTCTCATCCTTGGGAGCCATTACAATAAAACGGGGAATCAAGCGCAAATAAGATATGTCAAACATGCCGTGATGAGTAGCTCCGTCTTCTCCCACAATGCCTGCTCTGTCAAGAGCAAATACAACTGGAAGGTTCTGCAAAGCAACATCATGAAGCAACATATCAAAAGCTCTCTGCAAAAAAGTGGAATATATGGCAACAATAGGTTTAAATCCTTCGGTTGCCAAACCAGCGGCAAAAGTTACTCCGTGCTGTTCGGAAATACCCACATCAAAAAACCTTTCGGGGTATTTTTGAGAAAATTCTTCAAGCCCCGTTCCCGAAGGCATTGCAGCGGTTATTGCAACCACTTTTTCATCTTTTTCAGCTATTTTCATAACAGCTTCCGAAAAAATCTGCGTATAAGACGGTTTGGATGAACTCTTTATTGAATCGCCGTTTTCAACTTTAAATGCTCCCACACCGTGAAACCGAGTAGGTGCATTTTCGGCAGGCATGTAACCCTTCCCTTTTTTGGTATTCACATGAAGAAGAACCGGTTTTTTCAATTCTTTGATATTGTCGAAAGTTTCCAAAAGCAGAGGTAAATTGTGTCCGTCAACTGGACCCACATATTGATAACCAAGTTCTTCAAAAATAATTCCCGGAGGAACAACAAAACCTTTCACAGTTAATTCGGTGTGTTTAACAAATTTTCTGAGAGATTCTCCCACTCCTCCCGGGATCATCTGTAAAGTTTTTTTTATGTCTTCCCTAATTCTCGTAACAATCTTTCCTGTTAAAATTCTGTTGAGATACGAAGAAAGCGCTCCAACGTTTTTTGAAATGGACATTTCATTGTCGTTTAAAACAACAATGAAATCTTTATCAACTGCACCTGCATAATTTAAAGCCTCAAGAGCAATTCCGGCAGTGAGAGAACCGTCACCTATAACGGAAATAACTTTGAAATTTTCCCCTTTCAAATCACGTGCAGTTGCAATGCCTATTCCCGCTGAAATGGAAGTGCTGCTGTGTCCCGTGCCGAAAACATCGAAGATGCTTTCTTCACGTTTGGGAAATCCGCTTAATCCGCGCTCTTTTCTAATTGTCCTAAAAGCTTCTTTTCTGTCTGTTAAAATTTTATGAATATAGCTTTGATGTCCCACATCCCAAATGATTTTATCTTCGGGAAGGTTAAAGGTATACAGAAGAGCAACCGCAAGCTCAACCACTCCGAGATTGCTTGCCAAATGCCCACCGTTTTTGGAAATAACTTCCACAACATATTGGCGCAATTCTTCCGCCAATATTTTCAGGTCTTCTTTTTTAACACTTTTAAAATCGGCATATCCGCCAATACTGTTTAAAATTTGGTAATCAAAACTCATACATTATCCCGCAACATCAATAAACTCTATCTATAATAAATTCCGCAAGATATTTCAACACATTTCCTTTGTCATTCAAAAAATCTATATTTTTAACACTTTCTTCCATTAATTTTACCGCAATTTTTTTGGAGCCTTCTATCCCGAAAATCATGGGATAAGTGGCTTTCTTTTTCTTCTGGTCACTTCCCACGCTTTTACCAAGCTGCTCAAAATCTCCCGTAACATCAAGAATATCGTCTACAATTTGAAAACATAAGCCTATGTTAATTCCAAAGCTCTCCATTTTGTTTAAAACATCTCTGTTATCCGTTGCCAGCCTTGCACCTGAATAGAGCGCCGCGGTAATAAGCTTAGCCGTTTTGTTTAAATGAATCTTTTCAAGCTCTGCAACCGGAATATTTCTGTTTTCATAAGCCATATCAAGGATCTGCCCGGCAACCATACCGGAGCCTCCTGAAGCCACCGCTATATAGTTGCTTATATCAAGAAGCACATTAGCATTAACCTTTTTATAAAATTTCTTACACGTTAATATATTAAAAGCTTCGGTTAAAAGTGCATCCCCCGCAAGAACAGCTGTTGTTTCTCCGAAAACCTTATGATTTGTAAGTTTGCCTCTTCTGTAATCGTCATCATCCATTGAAGGCAGGTCATCATGTATAAGAGAGTAAGTGTGTATAAATTCCAAACCTGCTCCCACTGTAAGAGCATCATTTAACTCTCCGCCAAAAACATCAGTAGCTGCATAAACCAAAATAGGCCTAAGTCTTTTGCCTCCGGCGAATAAACTGTATTTCATGCTTTCAGCAAGCTCTTCGGGGAAATTACCGCTAATTTCATCGAACAATTCGTGTAGCCGTGCCTCAACCAGAACTTTCTTTTCATTAAGATATTCTTCAAATTTCATATAGAGTTTTACTCTTCAAAATCTTCGGTAATTAAACCTTCGCTGTTTTTTCCCAAAATAACTTTTACTTTTTCTTCAATTTTATTTAAACTTTCGTTACACTTTTTGGATAGCTTGATACCTTCCTCGAAAAGCTTAACAGATTCTTCAAGGGGAATATCGCCGGATTCAAGAAGGGTTACAATCTCTTCCAATCTTTTAATTGATTCTTCAAGTCTGTTTTTTTTCATAAAAAATACATTACAACAAAATTTATAAAATATCAACTTCATACTTTAAAACTGCATATAGAAGATAAATAATTATCAATTTTTGAAAAAAAAAGACCTTTGCAATAAATAAAAAATAGCAAGATTCTACAAAA
>CAZLFW010000018.1:0-5200 GCA_964559045.1 uncultured bacterium | reverse complement strand
CAATACCATCAAATTCGGCATTTTTATTAAGTGTTGCAAATATAACAAAAAGTCCTTTATGCAACCTTTCCTGATTACCGCCATGAATGGAAGAAACAAGCTTCCTCTTCCTTACAAGTTTTCTTTTCAAAATCGCATTATCTCTTGCAAACAGATAGTAAGTGACAATATCAAGAATAGGTGTGGAACTTTTTGACAAAGGAGGGATATGGTATGCCATTGCAAGCTTCTTATTTGACGAGACAAAATTAATGCGGGATTTTATCATTCCTTTCTGCTTAGGTTCTTCTGTGAAATAAGATTTAACTTCTCTTTTTTTAAGTTTTCCGAAAGTGTCAGCCACGAGTTTTTTAACATTGTTAATATCAATATCACCGCATATTACAAGAACGGCATTGGAAGGAGCGTAAAACCTTCTGTAAAAATTATACACATCATCTCTGCTCCAATGAAGAATATCACTTGCAAAACCTATTGGCGTCCATCTGTAAGGAGACTCTGAATAAGCTAATTTCTGCAAAGTATAGTATAAATATCCGTCAGGAGAATTGTCGGTTCTCCATAATCTCTCCTGATACACCACATTTCTTTCTTTTAAAAAGCTTTTACGTTTAATAAGAAGATTCTCCGTATTATCGCTGTAAATTTTTAAAACCATAGGCAAAGCTTCTTTTTTTACTGTAACGTAATATCTTGTCATATCAAAAGAGGTTGATGCGTTTTCAATTCCTCCGTTTTCAGTAACAAATTTTTCAAAAAAACCGTCTTTAAAATTTTTGGAACCTCTGAAATTCATATGCTCCAACATATGAGCAATACCGGTTATTCCGTTATATTCATCTTTGCATCCTGTTTTATACACAACATTGACATTTACAAGAGGAAGCCCCTTTTTTTCATACAATACAACCTGCAAGCCGTTGGATAATCTGTAAGTTACCAGTTTATCAGCAAAAACAGAGATTGAAGTTATGAAAAAGAGAAGTAAAATTAAAATTAAACGTTTCATTTATAAAACCTTAGCTTTTTTTAAAATGTTTTCAACTTCTAAAAAGGCATCCTCTATCTTTTCGGGCTTGCTTCCGCCTCCCTGAGCCATTTCCGCTCTTCCTCCGCCTTTTCCGCCTATAACCGATGCAATGCTTCTCATAATGTTTCCCGCATTGTAAGAGCCGGATAAATCTTTTGTAACTGATACAATTACAGACACTTTGTCCTCTGAAATACCTGCAAGGACAATAATACCGCTTGTTATTCTTCCCTTGATAGCATCAATAAGCTCTCTAAGCTCTTTCTGGCTTTTATTTTCCGTTTTATAACAGAGTAATTTAACTCCGTTTATTTCTTTTATGTTACTATCTATACCGCTTTTAATATCCGCTTCAGACACTTTTCTTCTAAGGTGCTCCAAATCTTTACGCATATTTTTATTATCTTCAAGCAACATAACAATTTTTTCTGCAACTACTCCCTTTTTACCTTTAACCAGATTTGCAACATTCATATAATCTTTTTCTATTTCTCTTATGTAATTAATAGCTTCCTGACAAGTAACCGCCTCAATTCTTCTAACGCCGCTTGCAATGCTTGTTTCGGATATTATTTTAAAAAAACCTATGTTTCCTGTTCTTTTAACATGAGTGCCACCGCAAAGCTCTATGCTAAAATCTCCTATATTAACCACTCTTACAATATCACCGTATTTCTCTCCGAAAAGAGCTGTTGCTCCCATTTTTCGAGCTTTCTCTATATTCATTTCTTCTATTTTCAGTTCTATGTTTTCCCTTATTTTCCTGTTAACAATATCTTCGATATTAAAAAGTTCTTCCTGAGAAACACCTTTGAAATGGGTAAAATCAAATCTTAGCCTGTCACTGTTAACAAGAGAGCCTGATTGTTTAACATGCTCTCCAAGAGTCTCTTTTAGAGCGTATTGTAAAAGATGAGTTGCAGTATGATTCGCTGCGATTAAAAATCTTAAGTTATCGTATACTTCGGCTTTGCATTTATCACCTGTTTTAACGGAGCCTTTCACAATTTTTGCACAATGAACAATTATATCAAAATATTTTTTTGTATCAAAAACATCTGCCTCGAATTTTTCTGAAAAAAGTTTACCTTTATCTCCAACTTGTCCACCTGATTCACCGTAAAAAGGAGTCTTTTCAAGAACAATTTCCACAGTGTCCCCTTCTATTGCAAAATTTGTAAATTCGCTGTTTTTTATTATCTTTACTACTGTGGACTCTCCTTTCACGCTTTCATAACCTATAAACAGTGTGGAAATATTTTCTGACACAATTTGCTTGTAAACAGTGTCAACACCTTCGTCTCCCGAGCCTGTCCAAGACTGGCGAGACTGTTCCTGCTGTCGCTGCATTGCGGAATTAAAACCTTTTTTATCAACTTCAAAACCGTCATTTTCGGCAATATCCTCAACCAAGTCAAGAGGAAAACCGTATGTGTCATACAATTTAAAAGCTGTTTCCCCTGAAATTACCTTTTCGCCTTTAAGCTTAAGAGCGTTTATCTCTTCTTCGAGAATAGACAAACCTCTGTCAATGGTAATCAAAAATCTTTCCTCTTCTGTTTTAACTACCTCCTGTATATAAGCCAAATTCTCCTTTAATTCGGGATATTCGTCGTTCATTTTTTCAGCTACAGCTTCAGCTGTTTTATACAAAAAAGCTTGCTCCATTCCAAGTAATTTACCGTGTCTAGCAGCTCTACGCATAATTCTTCTAAGCACATAGCCCCTTCCTTCATTGGAAGGAAGCACTCCGTCATTTATCAAGAAAGTTGCAGCTCTCGAATGGTCTGCTATTACACGCAACGAAACATCACTTTCTTCGGATTCCCCGTATTTGACACCGCTCAAAGCTTCCGCACTTTTAATTATATCCCTGAGAAGGTCAGTATCATAGTTACTCTTAACTTTTTGAACAACTGCAGCTATACGCTCAAGCCCCATTCCCGTGTCTATGCTCGGTTTGGGCAAAGGAGTCATATTTCCGGATTCATCCCTGTTAAATTGCATAAACACAAGATTCCATATTTCAAGGTATCTGTCACAATCGCATACGCCTATGCCGCAATTGTCTCCGCAACTCATCTCCTCGCCCTGATCATACAGTATTTCGGAGCAAGGACCGCAAGGTCCCGTATCACCCATAGACCAAAAATTATCCTTTTCTCCCAGCCTTATGATTCTTTCGTTTGGAACACCAATCTCCTTGTTCCATATATCAAAAGCTTCGTCATCGTCGAGATAAACGGTTACCCACAACCTCTCCTTCTCAAGCATCAATTCTTCGGTTAAAAATTCCCATGCAAAATTAATCGCACCTTTTTTAAAATAATCGCCAAAAGAAAAATTTCCGAGCATTTCGAAAAAAGTATGATGCCGTGCTGTTTTCCCTACATTTTCAAGGTCATTATGCTTTCCTCCTGCTCTTACACATTTCTGAGACGACGTTGCCCTTGAATAGTCTCTTTTTTCAAAACCGAGAAACACGTCTTTGAATTGGTTCATCCCTGCATTGGCAAAGAGCAAGGTGGGGTCATTCATTGGGATAAGTGACGAACTTTTAACTATTGTATGTTTATTTTTTTCAAAATATTCAAGAAATTTTCTTCTAATTTCACTACCGGTCATCTGCTCCTCCGAATTTTTGTAATTTTCTACTCATTATCAATTGCAGAATCAACTCCGCCGCCGCCTATACCTTGAGCTTTCAGGGCAAAGTCATTTGGATTATTGGCATTTTTAATTGCTTCTTCATAAGAGATAATATCCTTGTTAAAAAGATCAAGAAGACACATGTCAAATGTCTGCATACCGGCGGTAATATGCCCTTGAACCATTGCATCGCTTAATTCCGAAGTCTTTTCCTTAACTTTTATACATTCTCGAACTCTTGACGAGCTCCTTAAAATTTCAATGGCTGGAACCCGTCCTTTCCCTGTTTTTTTTGGAAGCAGCCTTTGTGAAATAACTGCTTTTAACACTTCCGCAAGCTGCATTCTAACCTGCTCCTGATGATGCGGAGGGTATTGAGAAATTATCCTGTTAATGGTTTCTTTTGCATCAAGAGTGTGCAAAGTGCTCATAACAAGGTGACCTGTTTCCGCAGCATGAAGAGCGGTCTCAATTGTCTCCAAATCACGCATCTCACCTACAAGTATCACATCAGGGTCCTGCCTCAAAGCAGCTCTTAAAGCATCTGCAAAACTTATTGCGTCTTGGCCTATTTCTCTCTGATTAATAACGCACTTTTTGTCTTTATGAACAAATTCTATAGGGTCCTCAATAGTAAGTATATGAGCATTTTTGTTTTCATTGATATAGTCAATCATTGCTGCAAGAGTTGTTGATTTACCGCTTCCTGTAATGCCTGTAACAAGAATTAACCCTCTTTCTTCAAGAGCAATCTCTTTAATAACTTTTGGAAGATTTATTTCATCAGCAGAAGGAATTTTTGTGGGAATGGTTCTCATAACAACTGAATACTCGCCTCTCTGAGAAAATATATTTACTCTGTATCTTCCAATAGCAGGAGATTCGTATGCTGGGTCAAGATTTTTCTTTTTTGCAAGCTCTTCCATTTTCTCATCTGTTACCAAAATGGTTTTCACTATATTTTTCATATTTGATTCAGTAAGAGGCGGCAAATCTTTTAAAGCTCTTACTTTACCGTCAATTCTGTAACAAGGAGGTCTCCCAACTTTCAAATGAGTATCGGAAGCACCCACTTTCTGTGCTATTTTAAGGATATTATCAAGTGTTATTTCCATTTTGTTCCTTATCTTCCTTATTCTCTTTGAATTTGTTTAACCCTGTTTCTTCAAAAATTTTATCTTTAATCTCTTTTAATATATTCTGCTTTTCTTTAAGAAATTCAATGGCATTGTCCCGTCCTTGTCCGAGTCTCTCATCACCGTAAGAATACCAAGAACCTACTCTTTTAACAATTTTTTTATCCACTCCAAGGTCAATTAACTCTCCTATTTTATTTATTCCCTGTCCGTAAATTATGTCAAACTCTGCAACCTGAAAAGGGGGTGCAACCTTGTTTTTCACGGTTTTTACCCTTGTTCTGCTTCCTACGGCATCAGCACCCTTTTTAAGAGTGGCAATTTTTCTAATATCCAACCTTAAAGAAGAATAAAATTTAAGGGCATTTCCGCCAGTAGTGGTTTC
>CAZLFW010000017.1:0-5062 GCA_964559045.1 uncultured bacterium | reverse complement strand
TTTCCCTTGAAGCTTCCGAACTTGCGGGAAGCGGGTTAAAAGAGGTTTGTGCCGCCTTGAAAATCCCGCCTTTCTTCACATGGGAAGCTGTGTTGACTGTTCGAGAATGCTTGTTCTTGCTGGAGCTGTTGCTGATTTTCTTAAAGTTGACATTAGCGACCTGCCTCTTTTTGGTTCTGCTCCAGAATGGATGACAGAAAAGGCTGTTTCAATTGGAACGTATTTTGTTGCAAGCGGTGTCCCCGTTCATTTGTGGCCTGTCCCTCCAATAATGGGAAGTAAAGAGGTTGTTAATATTTTAACTGTAACAGCAAAGGAGGTTTTCGGAGGTTATTTTATAATAGAAGAAGATGTAACAAAAGCAGTTGATATAATGGAGAAGCATATTGTTGAAAAGAGAAAAAAATTAGTCGGGGAATAAAATGGGAAATCAATACGTTGTTATAGGCTGCGGAAATGCGGGATTTAACGCTGCCTTGAAAATAAGGGGTCTTGACAAATCTGCAAGTATTACCATGATTTCTGATGAAGATTTTCCCCCTTACTGCAGATGTCTCCTAACCTATTTTATAGAAGAAAAGGTTGATGAAAAGTTTTTGTTTCAAAATAACAGAGATATTATTTTAAAAAATAATATCAATTTTTTGAAAAATAAAAGAGTTGTTTACCTTGATGAAAAAGAGAAAAAAATTATTTTGGATGACGAATCCTCCGTATCTTTTGATAAATTGCTTATGGCAACAGGAGGAAAACCTGTTAAGCCTACTTTTGATTTTCCCGAAAATGCAAAGGTTTTTACTTTGAGAAAGTTTGAAGATGCTTTGAGAATCAACTCCTCATTTACAAAAGGAGATACAGTTGTTTTTGAAGGCGGAGGTCTTGTTAGTTTGAAAACTCTTCTTGCACTTTTCACAAAAGGAATTAAACCTGTTTGGATTGTAAAATCGTCTCGTATTTTATCTTTTGTTTCAGATGAAGAGTGTGCCACTTTGATTGAAAACATGCTTTCAAAAAAAGGAGTGGAGATTTTTAAAGGAGAGTTTGTAACAGAGGTTGATAAAGAAGAAAGTGATTTAATAATAACTACCGATAAAGGGAGGAGAATAAAAGCAGCAGGTATTATTGTAGGAAAAGGAGTAGCGCCGGAAAAGCTTGAAGCAAACGGGAATCTTGGATTTTCACAAGGATATGAAGTGAATGAATACCTTGAAACCAGCATTTCCAACGTGTATGCTGCGGGAGATTGTATAATTTGCAATGATTTGTCATTCGGAGGAAAGCGTAGAATCCCTTTGTGGCCGCTCGCTGGAGAGCAAGGAATAATTGCAGGTAAAAACATGGTCTTGGGAAACAGAGTGAAATATGGAGGCTCTATACCTGTAAATTCATTTTCTGTTTTTAATAATTTTTTTATTGCAGGTGGAAAAAAGAAAATCGAAGATAATGAAAAAGATGATTTTTACGAAATTGTTTCAGTTTCCGGCAAAAATTTCAAAAAGTTATATTTTGAAAAGAAAACAGGAAGATTAAAAGGCTATTTTTTAATGAACGATATTCAAAAAGCAGGAAAATATTATTATGAAATAATTAACGGAACTTTACGGTAATAACAGTAACTTCGGAGGTGACCATGAAAGAGCTGTTAATAAATATAGAAAAATGCGTTGCTTGTAAATCGTGTGAAATTGCATGCAGAACAGAGCATTCTGTTCATAAAAATCTTTTAAAAGCTGTTTTTGAAGACAATTTGCCTCAAAAAAGAATTTTTGTGGAAAAATCTTTTTCAAAAAACGTTTATGCAGTTCCGATTCAATGTAGGAACTGCGAAGATTCACCGTGTATTACAGCATGTATGACAGGAGCAATGTATAAAGATGAGCGTGGTGTTACAGTATGTGATGAATTCAGATGTGTAGGTTGTTTTATGTGTGTTTCCGTGTGTCCTTTCGGAATAATAGTTAAACACAGAGAGGAAAGACGTGTTGTTAAATGTGACAGATGCCCCGAAAGTGACGTGCCTGCATGTGTAAGAGCCTGTCCCACCAAAGCTTTGGTTTTTGAAGAACCGGATAATTTTGCAATTGATAAACGTAAAGGTTTTATTACAGGTTTAAATAAAATTTAAAATTTTTTTATTATACATTGTTCGGTTTTTGGTTGGATTTGAAAAGATGGCTGAAAAAAACATATTAATACTGTGTGCTTTAAAAAGCGAGCTAAAACACGTTCTTAATAATTTATCCATTAAAAAAAAAGAAGAAAATTTTTATTTTGCAAATTTTGAAGGAATTAATATTATTGCAGCCAAAAGCGGATTGGGAAAAATAAGAAGTGCCGCTTTTACTCAGTATTGCATTGACAAAACGGAAAATTTGCAATTAATCGTCAATTTCGGTTCGTGCGGGGCTATTGACGAAAATATTGACTTGGGAGACATGATTTTTTGCAATAAAACAGTTGAATACGATTTTATTTCTTTAAGAAATTTTTTCCCTTGTTTTCACATTCAAAACGATTTTCCGGACGAGTTTTTACAAGATTTTAAATTTAAAAAAGGAACTCTTCTTACAGCAACTCGGAATGTGGATTCAAAAGAGAAAAAAATTTTTTTAAAGGAAAAATTCGGAGGAACGGTGGCGGATTGGGAAGGCGCTGCCATTGCTCAGATTGCAATCTTAAATAAAAAACGGACCATGATTTTCAAATGTGTTACAGACAGAGGTGATGAAAATATTTTAACGGATTTTAATAATGTATTTGATAAAGTTATGAATGATTCTTCTAAAAAGATGTTAAGGTTTTTATCTTTTCTAAATCAGAGGGGGTATCTATTCCCATAGATTCGTAATCTGTGACGAAAATCTTGATTTTCATACCGTTTTCAAGTGCTCTTAACTGTTCGAGATTCTCAGCCTTTTCAAGATGAGACTGTTGCAGATTTACAAATTTTTCAAGAGAGTTTTTTGTATAACAGTATAAACCTATATGCTTGTAAAACACGTATTCATCCTGTCCGTCCCTACAGTAAGGAACGGGACTTCTTGAAAAATAAAGTGCAAATTTATTTTTATCAAAAACAACTTTCACCACATTGGGATTGCTGATTTCATCTCTGTCCGTTATTTTTTTAACAGGAGTTGTAATATGGGCAGTTGAATCCTGAAGAGCGGTTATTGCTTCATCTATTACATTGGGCTCTATAAAAGGCTCATCACCCTGAACATTTACGATTATATTGAAATCATAATTTTTTGCAACTTGAAAAACTCTGTCAGTTCCTGATTTTAATCCTGAATCCGTTATTTCAACTTCTGCATTGAATTGTTCGGCGCATTGGAAAATCCTTCTGTCATCCGTTGCAATAATAACTTTTTTTGCAAGCTTGCTTTTGAGAGCTCTTTGATAAACATGAATAACCATTGGCTTACCATTGATTTTAACGAGGGGTTTTCCCGGGAAACGTGTGGAGGCATATCTTGCGGGAATAACTATGAGGCACATTGGACTCTCCGTAATAAAAAAGAAAATGCCGAAGGCGGGATTTGAACCCGCACACCCGTTGGGCACCACCCCCTCAAGATGGCGTGTCTGCCTGTTCCACCACTTCGGCATTATTTTTTGAGGAAAATCAGATATACCATTTATTGAGCAATGTCAAGATTAATTTGCATAAAAAAAGAGATTGCCGCTTAAAGCTGCAATCTCTCCATGTAAAAATATTTAAAATAGGATACTATTTTTCTATTTTTAGCTCCACTCTTCTGTTCAGTGCTCTGCCTTCCGGAGTTTTGTTGCTGGCTATCGGTTTGGACTCTCCGTAATATTTTATGAATAATCTGCAAGGACATATCGAATTTTTAATAAATTCCTGTTTAACCGCTTCGGCTCTTTTCTTGGAAAGATTAATATTGTATTTGGAAGTGCCTTTACTGTCGGTATTGCCGTAAATATTAAGTTTAATGGAAGGATTGCGCTTTAAAATATCTGAAACTTCTTTGATTAGCTCTTTGTATTCAGGTTTAACGTTGTATTTGTCAAAACTGAAATATATATTGTCAATTACCCAGCATCCTTCCTTATTAACAGGTGCTCCCACAGGTGTGCCAGGGCATTGGTCATATTCATCATAAACGCCGTCTTTATCGGTATCTTCTGGTGCGGGAGGAGCTGGTGGTGCAGGTGTTGGAGTCGGCTCCGCCTTATAATATCCGAAAACTTCTGCGATAAAATCGTTAAAGTTGTCATTGTCAGCCAAAGAGTCATAAGAATATACCTTGCCGCAGCCAACAGCATTAACAATACTTTGGAGAGTATTTTTTCCAAAAGAACTGTCACCTATTTGAACTGCATAAATGCAAAGATTGGGATATTTATTGTGAAGCTTTGCCGCAACTTCAGCAGGCGTAGTATATGTAGAATTTTCATTGCCATCTGAAAATATAACAAGATGCTGTATCCCTGACATGTTTTTAAGGTCAAAGTCGCACATATCAAGAGCATAACCGAGTGATGTCCATTTTCTGAATCTTGTTATTTGGTTGATAGAGGATTTCATTTTATCTCTGTTATATGCTCCCACTGGATAAAGCGACTTGGTTTGATATGCTGTTCGATGTGAAAATGCTCTTATAGCACCTGTATAATAAGTATCGGGAATGTTTTTATTGATTTCCGATAAAATAATTTTTTCCTCTTTGATTTTTGTAGTTCCCTTGTAAACTTCTCTCATTGATGCTGACTCATCCACAAGCAGTAAAAAACTGTCACATGTTTTAATCACCTTGGCACTTGCAATTGTTGAAATGAAAAAAGTAAAAAAAATTATTCCTGTTAATATTTTTTTCATTTTTTCCTCCTTGTTAAATTATTTACTCAAGTTTCGCACCTTTGAAAGATAAGGATTTGTAAATTATATTTAATGATATCAACTAATTCTTTTAATTTATCACAAAAAAGTGTGTAGCTTGACTCCAGATCCTCAAATAATGACAATATTAGATTTAAAAAATTTTCCGTACAACACAGCATATTCACTTCCTCTATTTCATATTTCAGTTTTTCA
>CAZLFW010000016.1:0-6580 GCA_964559045.1 uncultured bacterium | reverse complement strand
ATTTTCAAGCGAACCATTCCCAAAGAGATAATTTTCAAAAGTTTCGCCATTATGTTAATTTCCGTATCCACTTTAATAACCGGTATATTGGCTCTCGCTTATTTTGACCCGACGCCAATGAACAGATTTGATTTTTTGTCGTCAACTTTTGAAGCTTTTTCCGCTCTCGGAACAGTGGGGCTTTCAATGGGTTACACGCACAAATTGACAATGGGCGGAAAAATAGTTATCATTTTTCTAATGTATATTGGCAGAGTGGGACCTTTGACATTGTTACTCGGATTAAGATACGGCTCAAAAAAGAAAATGATTCAATATGCCGAAGAAAACGTAATGTTAGGTTAATTACAAAAATTTGTTTCGGAGGATAAAATGGAACAGTTTGCTGTTATAGGACTTGGCAATTTCGGTTTTTTTCTTGCCAAAAAACTTCATGAGCTTGGTAAGGAAGTTGTGGCAATAGATACTGATAAAGATAAAATTCAGGCTATAAAAGACTTTTCTTCTCAGGCTGTTCTTGCAGATGCAACTGACAAAGAGGTATTGGAAGCAATAGGCATCAAGGAGTTCGATGCTGTTTTTGTTACAGCAGGGGGCAAAATGGATGTGAGCATTCTTACCACTTTTTATTTAAAAGAGCTTGGAGTTAAAAAAATTATAGTTAAAGCAATGTCAATAGAGCATGCAATGATACTTGAGCGAGTTGGAGCTGACAAGGTTATATTCCCCGAGCGCGATATGGCTTACAATCTTGCAATTTCCGTTACAGAAACAAACATAATAGAATCGTTTTTTCTCGGGGAAGATTACAGTATTATTGAGATAATAACTCCGTCTCCTTTTATTGGGAAAAAACTGCATGAGCTTGACTTAATCAAACGTTTCAAAATACAGATAATTGCAATAAAGGACGGACTGAAAAACAAGACAAACATAATTCCCGGAGGGGATTACGAGCTAAAATCCACTGATTTTTTAATTATTATCGGTGAAAACGAAAATCTGAAAAAATTTGAAGAAGCAATATTTTAACTTTAAAACATTCCGGGAATATTTAAACCGAGTCCTCCTGTAATTTTGGACATTTCAGAGTTCATCATTTCTTGAGATTTCTGAATTGCCTGATTAACGGCAGCCACAATAAGGTCTTGCAACATTTCAATATCTTCCGGGTCAACCACTTCTTTTTCTATTTTTAACGAAATTAGCTCCTGTTTACCGTTAACAACAGCGGTAACCATTGACCCGCCAGCGCTTCCTTCAACTGTTTTGGTTGCAAGCTCTTCTTGAACCTTGTTCATCCTTTCCTGAACTTTTCTAAGCTGCTTCATCATATTTCCGAAACCTTTCATAATACCTCCTATTTGAAAAACTTAATTTCTTCTATCTTACCGTTGAATATTCTAAGAATATCATTTATCGTTTCGTTTTGCAACACTTCATGTTTAAAAGATATGCCGTTTCCATGCTCCAGTTTAACGTGCATGGTTTTCCCGAAAAAATCTTTAATTGCAGCGGTTAAATTTTTTAAGAATTTTTCCTGCTCAGGCACTGTTTTGTTTATTTTTATAATCAAAGAATCGCCTTTCATTGAAATTAATTCGGAATCAATCAAAAAGCCGTAAAGCAGCGGCTTGGCTCCTGATAAATATTGAATAAAATCTTCCCATGAAAAAATTTTTTCGGTTTTCTCGGTAACACTGTGTTTGGGTGCAGGTGGAGCCTTAAAATTTTTAAGCTGGTTTATTACCTCGTCTATGCTTTTTAAGGATGAAAGCTGCATTGCTTTGAGGCACAAAAGTTTTATGTTAAGCTCGGGAAAGTCTGAAAATTTAATATTGTTAAATTCTTTTATCAAAAGATTCAGAAATGTTTCAAAGAAAAATTTATCTCCTTTGGATGCGATACGCGACATTTCAGCTATGTTCTCTTCAGTGTTGTCTATTAAATCTTTGTTTTCGGGGAAATATGAAAGCATTACCAAATTTTGAACATAATCTATAAAATCCCTTGCAAACTCTTTAAAATCCACTCCTTCAAAGTAAAGCCCGTTTATGTCGCTTAAAACCCCCTTACTGTCTTTGTTTAAAATTTTATCCATAAATTCGTTGAAAAAATCAATATTAGTAAAGCCCAATATTTCATCAATATATTTTTCAGCGCTTCTATCTCCGTAAAAAGTTATTATCTGCTCAAGCAGGCTCAATCCGTCACGCATGGAACCTTCGCTTTTTTTGGCAACTCTCACCAAAACAGACTCGGGAACCAAAATGTTTTCGTTTTTTAAAATTTCCTGAAAATTAGAAACGATTTTTTTTAAAGGTATTCTTTTAAAGTCAAAACGCTGGCATCTCGAAAGTATTGTAACGGGAATTTTGTGAGGCTCAGTTGTCGCAAGTATAAACATAACAAAATCGGGAGGTTCTTCCAGTATTTTTAAAAGAGCGTTGAACGCTTCGTTGGTAAGCATGTGAACTTCGTCTATTATAAAAATTTTATATTGGGAATTCAACGGAAAATATCTTGTCTTTTCTTTTAATTCTCTTATTTCGTTAATCCCTCTGTTGGAAGCTCCGTCAATTTCTTCAACATCCATTGAAACGGATTTGGTGATTTCCATGCAGTTTTTACAATTATTGCAAGGTTCTGGAGAAATGCCTTTTTCACAGTTCAGAGATTTAGCAAGAATTCTTGCAGTGGTTGTTTTGCCTACTCCTCTTGGTCCGGAAAAAAGATACGCATGATGCACCCGTTTAGTTTTAAGAGAATTAACAAGAGCAAAAGTAATATGCTCCTGTCCAACCACGTGAGCAAAGCTTTGAGGTCTGAATTTTAATGCCAAAACTTTGTGCTGCATGAAACTTTTCCTTTGATTGCCAAATTAACAAACCTGCAACATTCATCATTGCTGATTGCTATATATAATTTTTCAATCATTATTTTAAGCAATCTTTTCTTTTTATGCGGAATTTTTTTCTCAAGTATAATTTAAAAACAGCCAGGAGACCTGCGGCACACAATTGAATCCGCTACCGCTGCTCCCTCCCGGGCCTGACGGGGTTCACAGAGCAATTGTTGCGCAGGGCCTGGCTAAAATAATTACTATATGTTTAATCCGCTGTTGTCAAGTTTTTCTTTTTGAGTATATCAAACATTTTTTAGTTTTTATTAATATAAGCCTTTGCACAGTGTTTTTAACTGTTGCTAAAATTTTTATTTGATAATAATGACTTATGGATTCTTCAGTTGCTACGCCCTTCAGAATGCCCCCAAAAAAGTTATTTTGAGCCTGAACAAAACGAATGCGAAGAATCCATAAATTATTAATGTTAAATAAAAAATTCGCCATATTAATAGAAATACCGTGCAAAGGTCTCATATTGTGTAAAGATAACCTATTTTGCTATTGTTAAGTATTATTTATCTCTAATGCAGTTTTAAAGAAATAAAAGAATGCTTGACTTTAAGCAAATAAGTATATACACATATATATACAAGGAGAGAAAAATGATTAAAAAAGCAAAAGTTTTTGCATCAGGCGGGAGTCAGGCTGTGAGACTTCCCAAAGAATTTAGGTTCGAAAATGAAAAAGAGGTTTATATCAAAAAGTTAGGAAAGATTGTAATATTAATCCCTCAAAGCGTTAATGTATGGAAAGAATTTTTCAACAGCGAGGAAAAAGTCACATCTGACTTTATGGAAGCAGGTATTTAAATGAAATATATGCTTGATACAAATACCTCCATATTCATAATTAAAAATAAACCTGAATTTTTAAAAAAGAAACTGCAAAAGATTAAGTTCGGAAACATATCCATTTCCAATATTTCACTATCAGAATTGTTTCACGGCGTATACAGCAGCAGCGATAAAACCAGGAATCTGAGAGTTTTGGAAAGTTTTTTACTTGGAGTAAATGTGCTTGATTATGATTTTGATGCATCTGTAAAATACGGAAAAATTAAATCTCAATTAAGAAAAAATAAATTGTCTATGAGTAATGTTGACATACAAATAGCTGCTCATTCACAATCAATAGGCTCAACTCTTATAACTGGCAATATTACTGAATTTAAAAAAATAAAAAGTTTAAAAACTGAAAATTGGCTCAAAAAGATTAACTAACTATGACAACAATTCATTTTTTTAATGAGATATTTAATAATATAACGGAAAATATTTCAATATTAAACGAAAATGAAGAAACATTATTTGTGAATACAGCTTTTTTGAGTTTTACCGGCTATTCTCTTATGGAGATTATTGACAAAAACTACAATCTTCTTTCTTTTTGCAAAAATAATTATACTGAAAAGTATAATAAGATTAAATTGGATTTGAATAATAACAAATTATGGGAGGGGGAACTGTGGTTTGAAAACAAAACTAAAAGCAAGCTTCTTCCTGTGTCATGCAGATTTTGCAAAATAAATTGTGAAGGAAAGGATTACATTCTCGAAACTTTTGTTGATATTACAGACATAAATAAACACAAAAAATATATTAAATTTCTGAAATATTACAATGAATTTCTTAATCTGCCGAATCAAAATTTTTTAAAAGAAAAAATTAAAAATAAGTTAAAATTAAAAGAAAAATTTTCAATTATTTTAATAACAGTGACCAATCTAAAAAATATAAACGATACATTTGGCAGAGAAATAGGAAACAAGTTTTTAGTAAAGTTTTCAAAACAGCTTAAAACTATAATTGCAGATTATGATTCGCTGCTTTTTTATCTTGAAGGAAACCAGTTTGTTATTATTTTCCATTCAGTGGATAAAGAAACTATTGTATCTTTTACAGAGCAAATATCTTCTCTATTAATTTCCAAGCCCTTTAATGTAGACGGCAATGAGGTAGCAATAGAAGCATATCTTGGCGGCTATATTGTTGAAAAAAATGAAGATTACTCATCGATTTTACACAAACTATTTATAGCAAATGAAGAAGCAAGAAATACCAGCAGCAAAAAATTATTTTTTTACAGCCAAAAAATAAAAGATAAAATTATTACACGCTTTAAAGTGGAAAGTTTAATAAAAAATGCGTTAAAAAATGATTTATTTCTCCTTTATTACCAGCCTAAAGTTAATTTTGCAAATAAAATAGAATCAGTTGAAGCATTAATAAGAATGAAATCTGAGGGAACTGATTTAATATATCCAAATATTTTTATTCCTGTTGCAGAAGAGAGCAATCTTATCAATGAAATAGGGGACTGGGTTTTTAGGAAAGTGATAGAAGATTCAAGGTATATTACAATGAAATCAGGTGAAAAAGTAAAATTTTCGTTTAATGTTTCTGCAAGCCAGTTTTCAGAGTATAATTTTTTGGATAAATTAAAAAAAAGTTTTAATTTCTCTCAAGATTTTGATTCATCTTTTGAAATAGAGATAACAGAGTCCGCTATAATGGAAGATTTTGAAACTTCCATTAAAAAAATGTTTAAACTAAAAGAACTTGGATTTGATTTGGGCATTGACGATTTTGGCACAGGATACTCCTCTCTTGCATATTTAAAGGAATTTCCAATAAGTTTTTTAAAAATTGACAAAAGTTTTACTGATGGAATCCCTCATGACAAGAAAACAGTTTCTATCGTTAAATCAATAATATATCTTGCAAAACAGTTGGATTTGAAGATTACAGCAGAAGGCGTTGAACATGCAGAGCAATTTAGCTGGTATAAAGACAACCACTGTGATGAGGTTCAGGGATATTATTTTTCAAAACCTGTTACCAAAGAAGAACTGATAAAATTATTAAAAATTTACAATAATCCTTCTGGATTCCCAACGTATATAAAATGGGAAGATAAGTTTAGCACCGGCATTTCAGCATTTGATTCGCATCATATGATAATTTTGAATATTTTAAATACAATTTATGATGACATACATAATAAAAAACTAACGGAAAAAACAGATTTAAAACAATTTTTGGGCATTCTTCTAATATATATTGATACCCATTTCAAAGAGGAAGAAAAATATCTTTTTCAAAATAATACTCCCAATTTTAAAGAACATCTTAAAGAACATAAAGAATTTAAAAAGAAAATCATATACATAAAAGAATCTTTTACAGAAGGCAAAGAAAAACTTGATTATGAACTTTTCGGTATTTTAAAAGACTGGTTTCAGAATCATATATTAAAATACGATCAGAATGCCATGTTTCAACAGACAAAAGAATAAGGTTAATACCATATAAACTTGCTTCTTCCAAAATGTCTTTCTGCTTGTTTTTCTGAATTTTCACTAATGTAGTAATTTTCTTTAAATATTAACACTTGTATAGGTATAGTCTATGCATAGAAGTGAGGAGGAGATACATAATAAAATCAAGACAGCCTGTGCAAGAGAAATGCTGTGTTTTGTATGGGAAGCCTTAATGTTGGCATCGTAAAAAAGGAATAAAGTATAAAAAAATAATATAGGGGGTAGCCAGTCAAAGAAGAAAAAGAATTTTAAAAAAGTTTAAAAAATGGAGTCATGATGAAGTCCCAGAGTCATTCATAGGATAAAATTAAATAAAAGTTCCTGACCTCAGATAAGGGTAACCATCATAACGGACT
>CAZLFW010000015.1:0-7945 GCA_964559045.1 uncultured bacterium | reverse complement strand
AACGTCTGAAAAAATGAAAATGTAAAATGTTAAGGACAAATTAATGAAACGATTGAATTTTATCTTTTTTATTACATTGCTTTTGTGTGCGTGCACTTCTACAGCCAAAAATATCAAAACAGGTGTAAAGCCTGAAAAAGTCATAATAAAAACAGAAACGGTTTTCCAGCATCCCGGTTTCGACTCAATTTACAATTATGCGGTGGGAATGACAAATCTTTTCGGAAGGAATTTTAAAGAAGCGGAAAAGTTTCTTTTAAAAGCTCTTGAAGATGACCCTGATTCGGTTTATCTTAACTATAAAATGGCAATGTTTTATCTTCATTTTCAAAACATTTCCAAAGCTGTAAAATATTGCGAAAGAACACTTTTGATTAAGCCTGATTTTGAAAAAGCTCACGAGCTTCTTGCCAATATATATGCTGCAACTAACAATATATCAGGAGCAATCTCCGAATACGAATTTTTATTGAATAAGAAACGTAACAATCCCGTGTTACTCTTGAAATACGGGATTTTTCTGCTTAGAGGGGAACGCTTTGAAAAAGCCAAAGAAATTTTCAAAAAATTGGCTGCAAATGACAAATACAAAGTAATGGCTTATTATTATCTCGGAAAAACTTATTCCAAAATTAAACTGTTTAAAGAAGCAATAGGTTATTATAAAAAAGCTGTAAACCTTAAACCTGACTTTGAGCAGGCTTATTATGAAATGGCACTTGTATATCAGTTGGACGGGAACGATGATGAAGCTTACAAAACTTATCTTAAAGTTTTGAAAATCAATCCTGACAATATTCTTGCAAGAGAGAAAATAGTAAGATTTTTCGTTAAGAAAAACGACCTTAAAGGAGCGTTGAAACATCTTCAAAAGTTGAAAGAACTGGAAGGAGACAATATTAACATAAACATTAAACTTGCATTGGTGTATATAGAATTAGGCAAATATGAAAAAGCGATTGACATTTTAAAAAGATTTTCCGAGTTTCCCAAAGCCCAATATTACACCATAACAGCTTATTTGAAAATGAAAGATGTGAAAAGCGCACTTAAAATTCTTAAGCAAATTAACAAAGCGTCCAATTATTATTTCGACAGCGCGGTAATAGTTATAAATTACTTAATTGATATTGAAAAATACGATAAAGCTTTGGAAACATATTTGGATGTTATAGGTAATTTAAAAAACAAAAGTGTCAGAGTATATACATTTGGATTATTTCTTTTTGACAAAGCGGGTAAATATAACGAAGGGATTTCTTTTATAAACGAAGCTTTGAAAAAATTTCCCCATGTTGCTCCTCTCTATTTTTACAGAGGTGTTTTTTACGATAAAACCGGAAATAGTGAGAAGGTTATCGAATCGATGAAAAAGGCGATAGAAGTTAACCCTCAAAGTGCCGATGCTTTAAATTATCTCGGTTATACCTATGCTGAGAAAAAAATAAATTTGGATGAAGCTGAAAAGCTTATAAAAAAAGCTTTAAAAATCAGTCCTGATTCCGCATCAATTACCGACAGTCTCGGCTGGGTTTATTTTCAGCAGGGGAAATACGACAAAGCTTTGGATTTTTTAAAAAAAGCTTATAAGTTGGATCAAGGCGAACAGGCTGAGATAATATATCACATTGGCATGACATATTTGAAACTTAAAAATAAGAAACTTGCAGTTCGATTTTTAAAGGAAGCTGAAGCAAAAGCAAATAAGAAAAAACTTAAGGATAAAATAAAGAAAGCTTTAGAGGAGGCGCAATGAAAAGAAGCGGAATTGCAATTATTATTTTCACCTTGGCAATGTTAATAATCGGACTTTTCTCTTGCAGCAGCAAAAGCGGAGAAAACAACAAATCAGGAAACAACTTGTCAAATTTACATACAAAAAGTTTTACTTTTGAAGATTTAAAGAGAGAGCTTCACACCACTGACAAGCAAGTTGTTCTCATTAATTTCTGGGCAACATGGTGCGGCGAATGCAGAGCTGAGATGCCTGACCTTGTGGAGTTTTACAATGAATACAAAGACAGGGTGCTGCTTATAGGATTATCTCTTGACGAATCAACCGACAGTATAAAAAAGTTTATGAAGCTTGCCAATGTTAATTTTCCCGTATACCCTGCCGGAAAAAAGCTTGTCCAACATCTGATGATAAATGCGATACCGGTTACGTATCTTTTTAAAAACGGGAAATATGCAAGTTATCATATGGGGCGATATTCATATTCTCAGCTTAAAAGCGATGTTGATTCATTGTTGAAAAAATAACGGATTCAAAAATGAAGTATAAAATTTTATTTTGCAGTAAGCAATACAGAGAAACTCCGATTGCAGTGAAAAAATTTTTGGATAATGAAAAATATTTTATTGAAAACTGCAAATTGGAAGAACTACCTGAAAAAATCAAACAGGCTGATGTTGCAGTCCCGTTAATGAGCAGACTTGACGAAAAAATCATTAATTCCGCTGAAAAATTGAAGCTTATACAACAGTTCGGTGTAGGGCTCGAAGGTGTGGACATTGCCTCTGCAACAGAGAAAAAAATATTTGTTGCTAATGTGCCCGCCGATAATACGGGGAATGCCTATTCGGTTTCGGAACTGACTTTGTTTTTTATATTGGCTCTTCTTAAAAATTACAAACGTTCAATTCAATGTTTCAACGAAAGGACAATAGGTTATCCTGTTGGGGATACTCTGCTTGATAAAAATTTTCTTGTTATAGGATACGGAAACGTAGGCAAAGCAATTGTAAACATGCTGAATTTGTTTAATGTGGGCATTACAGTTGCAGTGAGGAACAGTGCCGGTAAGTGTTCTTCACACGGCAATGTTAAATTTGTCGAATTGGAAAAAATAAAAGAGTGTGTCGGAGAATACGATTTTGTTATAGCTGCACTTGCATTAAACGCTGAAACAAAAGATTTTATCAACGAGGATATAATTTTCAATATGAAAAAAAACGCTTTTCTGATAAATGTGGCAAGAGGAGGGGTTGTTAAATACAATGCTCTTTTAAAAGCTTTAAAAACAGAGATTATAAAAGGTGCTGCCATGGATGTTTTTTGGAACGAACCTTTTGACCCCAATGATGAGATTTTAAATTACAATGTTATTGTTACTCCTCATATTGCAGGCTCCACATTTTACAGTTACAATTTAATGGCAAAAATTGTTGCTGATAACATAATAAAAGTATTAGAGAAAGGACTCCCTCCGGATAATTGGGCAAATCCGTTTTAATATTATGATTAATCAGTATCTTGTTGAAATATCACTCCTTATAATTCCTGTTTTGGTTGCTGTTACTTTTCACGAAGTGGCGCACGGATACGTTGCCTATCTCTGCGGCGACATGACTGCAAAGATGGAAGGCAGACTGACTCTGAATCCTCTGAAACATCTTGACCTTGTGGGAAGTATCGTATTCCTCCTTACAAGGATGATAGGCTGGGCAAAACCGGTGCCTATCAATCCTGCAAATTTCAGAAATCCTTTGAAAGATACAATGCTTGTGTCAATTGCAGGTCCTGCTACCAATTTTGCCATTGCAATAATATCCGCTTTAATTTTAAAAGGTTTGGGCTATATTCCCGTTTCATCGTCATTTGTTTTTTATAAAATTTTAATGCCTTTTGCTCTAATTGTAAAATTAAGCGTTCAAATAAACGTTGCCTTCGGTTTTTTTAATCTTATTCCGATTCCGCCCCTTGACGGGAGCAAAATTTTAATGGGAATTCTTCCTGCAAATTTAAGATACAGATATTTGCAATTGGAGCCTTTCGGATTTATAATAATATTAATTTTGGTTTTTACCAATGCATTGCAATACACATTATGGCCAATGGTAAATTTTGTTTTGAAAATCCTGTTATAAAAAAGGAGAGTTAAATAATGGATAATGTTTTAAGCGGTATGAGACCAACCGGAAAATTACATTTGGGGCACCTGCACGGAGTTCTTGAAAATTGGAAAGAATTACAGGAAAAATATAAATGTTACTATTTTGCCGCTGATTGGCACGCTTTGACAAGTGAATTCAAATCCACCGAATTCATAAGCACAAGTATTCGGGATATGGTTGCCGACTGGTTAAGTATAGGAATCAATCCTGAAAAATCCACCTTGTTTGTCCAGTCACACGTTAAAGAGCATGCGGAGCTTCACCTGCTCCTCTCAATGATAACCCCTCTCGGTTGGCTGGAGAGGAATCCTTCATACAAAGAGCTTAAAAACGAGTTGAAAAACAAGGATATTAACACATACGGATTTCTCGGATATCCTGTGCTTCAAACAGCGGATATAATAATTTACAAGGCAAAGTATGTGCCTATAGGCATTGATCAACTTCCTCATTTGGAGCTGTCGAGAGAGATAGTGAGAAGATTTAATTTTATTTACAAAAAAGAGGTTTTTGTGGAACCTGAGCCTCTTTTTACAGAGACCACCAAAATTACCGGCACAGACGGCAGAAAAATGAGCAAAAGCTACGGAAATGCAATTTATATATCTGACGAGGGTGAAGATCTTTCAAAAAAAGTTTTAAATCTTGTAACCGATACTCAAAGAGTAAGAAGAAAAGACCCGGGGAATCCCGAAAAATGTATGGCTTTTGAATTTCACAAGCTTTATTGCACTGACGATGAAATTAAAATGATTGAAGAAGAATGTCCCAAAGCGGGGATAGGTTGTTTTGAATGTAAAAAAATACTTTTGGCAAGAATAAAGGAGAGGCTTGCTCCGATTCAGGAGAAAAGAAAAAAAATTATGGAAAAACCGGATTATATTTCCGATGTTTTAAACTACGGAGATAAAAAGGCAAGAGAAAAAGCCTCGGAAACAATGGAAGAGGTGCTAAGTGTTATGCACCTTAATTATTAATCCGAAGGTTCTTTCCAAGCAATTGATTTAAGGTTTGCTGAAAAATTTTTCTCTATTTCGGATATAAGTTTTTTGGAAAAATAATTTCTTTTGCTTCTGTATTTTAATTTGACCAGTATTATTATTTCCAAAATTTTTTCATCGTAATCCCTTCGGAACTTGAACACTCTCAGATCAAGGTTTCTATATTTCAAAAATTCCTTAAAATTTTCAAGTAGTTTGCCTGAATCTTTTAATGTAATTTCGAGCTTTACATAAGCGTCTTTAAAATACAACAGTTCAAGTTTATTTAACAATACAAGTGAGAACAGTGCTATGAAAGTTGTAACAACTGCGGGAATATAGTAAGAAATGCCTACAGCCATGCCTATTCCTGCACAAAGCCATATACATCCCGCTGTGGTTAACCCTCGAATATCAATTCCGCTTCTGATTATTGCTCCGGCACCTATAAAGCCTATTCCGGTAATAATCTGAGCTGCTATTCTTCCCGGGTCTATTCTTAAAACCGAACTTGCCATAAATGAGCTGTAACTGTTGTATATTTCAACGGATATTAACATAAACAGAGTGGCGCCCACAGTAACCAATATATGGGTTCTCAATCCGGCGGCTCTGCCTCTAATGTCTCTCTCTATGCCTATTAAACCGCCGAGAACAGCAGACAGACACAACTTGAAAATTGCTTCTTTATACGGTAAAATTTCATTTATCATTGTTTAAGCTTGTTTATTATTTCGGAATAATCTTTATACTTGAAAACAGCGGAGCCGGCAACAAGAACGTCTGCTCCTGCTTCCGCAATAATGCCGGCGTTTTCTTCCGTAACCCCTCCGTCTATTTCTATCAACGGTGCAACATCCAAATGTTTTGTCATATTTTTTATTTTTTTAATTTTTTCCACTGAAGTTTCTATGAATTTTTGCCCTCCGAATCCGGGATTAACGGACATAATCAGCACCAAATCAAGATACGGAAGAATTTCAGACAAACATTCCGCAGGTGTTGCCGGATTTAAGGAAACACCTGCGCATTTTCCCAAAGATTTTATCCGCTCCACAAGCCTGTGCAGATGTATTGAAGCTTCATAATGAACGGTAATAATATCCGCACCTGCATCTGCAAAATTTTCAATATACTTTTCAGGCTCAACAATCATCAAATGAACGTCAAAAGGGAGTGATGTCAAATTTTTTACCGCTTTGACAACAATGGGACCAATGGTTATGTTGGGGACGAATCTGCCGTCCATAACATCAATATGAATATAATCTGCACCTGCTTTTTCAAGTGCTATTATCTCCTCGCCAAGTTTTGAAAAATCTGCGGAAAGTATTGACGGTGCGATTTTAACGTTCTTTTTCATTAAAAACTCCAAAAATAATGTGATTGTTAACTGTTTCTAATATCTTTAACCCCCAATTTTCTCACATTTTCAGGATCTATTTTTTTTATAAATTCCAGAATTTCTTCAGGTGGCTCTTCGGTTGTTTTTACATTGTCAGGTATAATGAGGTCAAATCCCGTGTTTTCTTTAACCTGTTCTACGGATATTCCCGGATGCACCGAAAAAAGCCTCATATGTTTGGACTCTGGCTCAAAATCGTAAACAGCAATGTTTGTAACAATTTTAGCAGGACCTGCTCCGGGTAATCCCAGCTTTTCTCTTGCATTGCCACCTTCAAGATATCCTTGACCCGTTATGAAATTAACTTTTTCAACAAAAACTCTGTTTGTCTGGTTTGTAAGCCACAGCACCGTTCTTTGAGCAATTGCACATAGAAAAGAGGATGCGGCTCCTCCGGGAAGTCTTACTTTGGGCTTGTTGTAATCTCCTATTACGCTTAAATTTGTGTTGCCAAATTTATCAACTTGTGCTGCTCCGAGAAAAATCATCCCCAGTTTTCCCCTTTGTGCAAGGTCAAATGCATCGTATAAATCACAAAATGCCACGGGCCTGTTGGTAAGAAGAATATCTGCTGTTGAAGCGGGCAGTTTTTCAGTTTCGGGGTCAATTGAATCTGACACATTTATATAAGTGGCATCAGGAGCGCTGAACTTTTTGGCAATATGAGCGGCAAGCATGGGAAGAGGAGATGAAAGTCCCTGTAAAAAAATCTCGTTGTTTTTTATTTCTTTTGATAATGTGTACGCCATAATATCTGCTATATGAATCATTGGTTCCTCCTAATTGTTAATTAAATTTTCAACGTATTCTTTAAATGAGTTTTTATCTTTAGCAGCTTTTGAATATTTTTCCATTTCCTCTCTGCTGCTTTCGTAGTATCCGTAACAAGAGGTTGGAAATGCGCCTTTTGGGGTTTCCACAACAGCATCAACGTAAAAATAAGGAATTGTAGTTAGTTCCGGATTGTTTCTTATATCTTCGTGGGGGATAATCTTTTCAACTGTAACTATTGCAATATCAGCGGATTTTACCATAATTTCGTCTTCAAATCTTGTGCCTCTAATTCGAATGTTTCCAAATTCGTCAGCTTCTTGGGCATGTATAATTGCAACATTGGGATTTATACCGGGGACCGCTACAAGTTTTTCTCCTGTAATGGGACAATTTATCTCTTTGAAATCTTCTCTTACCTTTAAAAGGTCGGAACCATACAATCCTTTTATGGGAATAAAAGGGATACCCATTGCTCCGGCTCTGAAACCAGCAATAACGGAACCGCAGGTATGCTCCGCAAAATTAAGCTCTCCTGCTTCTACTTTTTTTCTGAAATTAAGTGCAAGACCAAATTCTTCAAGGCCTATGTAAGCTGCTGAAACACCGGAGGCAACACCTGTTCCTATAAGGATGTCAAAATCTATGCCTTTTTCCCTGCCTATTAAAAAAAGATTTTGCTTTTTCTGCCTGATAAGTTCTTTAACCGCTTCAAAGGGCACTTTGTTTCTTCCGACTCCTCCGAGGGCAACTGAATCTCCGTCTTTAACCAAAGCAATTGCTTGGGATAGATTTTTTAATTTGCTTTTCATAAGAACCTCCCAATTAGAGATAGAATTATAAAAACGTTTTGAAAGGTATCATTTAGCAATAAAAAAATCAAGCAATTTTA